>JASFMT010000101.1:0-9767 GCA_050117455.1 Gammaproteobacteria bacterium
CCCAGGCGCGGGAAACCCAGGTTGCCATACAATAACAGGTAATTACCCACAATATTGACCGGCAAAGCGCAGGCCGTGACATAAAGGATAATCCGGGTTTTTCCGTGCGCCGACAAAAAATGATGCATTGCCATGGTGGCCAACATGGGAAAAATGGCGATTGCCATCATCTGACTATAGGGTGCCGCCACCGATATGATATCCCTCTTTACCCCAACCAGGGTTAAAACATAGGGCGCGTGATACACGGCTATGGCCGCGGGAATACCCGTTAACAGGCCGGCTGCCAGTCCCAATAAAGTAATGGGCTTGACGTCGCTAAATGCTCTGTTGCCACGGGCCTGGGCGATAAGCGGCGAAATGGCGGCGATCACACCGGCGGCAAGATAATAGAAAATGGAGTAAAAGTCGCTCGCGGCAGCGCCGGCTGCCAGTTCAACGGTCCCCAGTTTACCGATCATGATGACATCGGTAATGGAAATACTCATGGTGACCAGGGACGCCACTATCAACGGTCCGGCAATACGGGTTAATTGACGAAACTCTGCCGGCGAGAACCAGGCCTTGCCCGCATAACGAATAAAATCACCGAAAATAGAATCAGTGATGGTTTTGCCGGCCACATTTAGAAATACTGCAAGCATTGTCGGTTACCTGTTGCCTCTAACCCTGATGTTGGCAATCATTATAGAGCCGGGCGACGGGCAACTGTGTTACCCAATTGTTTCAATCGTGTAACGCCACGTACGTAGCGAAGGCACCTCGATATCGAACCGACTGGTGCACGCCGTTTATATAGAATATCGGGCATGAAACACATTGGCTTCATCGTTGCTTCGCAATACAACCACAATTACAACAACAATTACCTTTACCCTGGTATTCACCGGCTAAAAGCCTATCTTGCCGTTGATTAAAATATTTAATCGTTGATTGATTGCCAGCGGCACCAACAAACAGTATGCTGACCAGGAAGTTCCCACTGATGTAACCGACGTATGACTGACAATACTTTTTCCCTTATGATCCACGGTGGTGCAGGATCTTTTGGCACCATTCAAACCGACCGTGACGCAGTTCGTTACCTCGAAAGTATACGCATTGTGCTCGAACACGGACGCTACGTGTTAAGTATCGGCGGTTCTGCAATGGAAGCGGCAGAAATCTGCGCCGTAATGCTCGAAGATGATCCACTGTTTAACGCCGGTTGTGGATCGGTTCTGAATGCCGATGGTCATGCGGAAATGGACGCCGCCATTATGGATGGCAAAGATCTTAGCGCCGGCGCGGTGGCGGGAGTGATGAACATCGCCAATCCGGTTATGCTCGCCCGGCTTGTTCTTAACCGTTCGGATCATGTCATGCTGAGTGGTGAAGGCGCTATGCGCTTCGCCGAAGAATGTGGCATAGAACCGGCGCCCGAAAAATATTTTCTCTTGAAGTCACGGCTGGCCGAACTGGAACAGGCCCGGCAAAACGGCACAATTGTACTGGACCATGATATCCCCGATAACGAACAGAAGTACGGAACCATTGGCGCGGTGGCGAGAGATAAACGGGGTAATCTTGCGGCTGCCACCTCCACCGGCGGCATGACCAACAAGAAACCCGGCCGGATCGGTGACTCACCCCTGATTGGTGCCGGTGTGTTTGCCGACAACAACACGTGTGCTGTGTCAACCACCGGTCACGGTGAAGATTTCATGCGAACCGTGTTAAGCAAAACCCTTTCAGATCTCATTGAATTTAAAAAGCTGGATGCGCAGGAGGCAATAGAACAGGGTATGGATTACCTGGTGCGCAAAGTGAATGGCCGCGGAGGCGCCATCCTTATCGACCACCAGGGGCGTTGCGCCAGCGGTTACACCACAAAACACATGGTTCACGGCTGGATTGAAAACGGCGGAGAAACGATGTGCCGGTTTTAGAACAGCAAAAGGAGACCAGCTAAAACACTCCGGCAAAAGCGAGTTAGTCTTTCGGATTGTCAGGGCCGGGAAAGTTAGCGCATTCGTTGAAAATACGTTTATCGCACCGTGCACAGATGGACTTATCCAGGTGCTGCTCCGTAATCACACTCAGTGCTTCTGACTTACTATGGAAAATATTTTCCTGGCCGATAATATCCAGCGCCTTATCCTTGCGTAACTCACTACATACGCCTTCCTTGACATTGTGCAGAAACAACCGGCCGCCGTTTTGCCGGCGCCGTTCAGCTTCCTGTTCGAGAAATTCGGCTCCCGCCAAGTCCACAAAGTTTATTCCCTGCGCCAGCAGCAACAGATTTTTCTGTTCCGGGTGTTGCTGTTGAAAAGCGGATAATGTCTCTCGCACGTGACTGATGGCACCAAAGAATAATGAACCGTCGATTCGTACCAACTTTAATTGCGGGCACTCGGGCAAGGTGGAGTCGGTGTTGAACTTGCGTTTTGGTAAACGGGTATCCGGAACACGGGAGTAGATTTTTGGCCGCGATGTCCGGTTCAAATAAACCACCAAGGACAGCATCACCCCCATCAATATCGCAAACTCCAACTCCAGCAACAAGGTTGCGAAAAACGTCGTCAACAAGATGCTGGATTCAGACCGGCTATGGCCCAGGATTCGTTTGATATGATGGAAATCAATCAACCCCCAGGCAACAAGAAACAGGATTCCCGCCATGGCGGCGTTGGGGAGATATGATGCATACGGTGCCACTAGTAATACAATGACCATCAGCAACCCACCGGCGAACACAGCTGCCAGCGGTGTTTTGGCACCGGCTTCGTAGTTCAGGCCGCTGCGGTTGAAAGAACCGGTGGCCACATAGCCCGAGAAAAAACTGCCGGCGAGGTTGGATAGTCCCTGCCCCACAAATTCCTGGTTGCCATCGAGATGCTGGCCGGACTTGATGGCCAGCGCCTGGGCAATCGATACGGCTTCCACCAGGGCAAACAGGGTTGCGGCCAATGCCGCCGGGGCCAGGTCCTTGATGGTGGACAAACTGAAATCAGGGGATGATAAGGGCGGTAAAGAAGCCGGTAACGCACCGACAGTAACAATGCCGGTTTTGTCATGGCCAAATACAGCATCCAGTAAAATTGCCACCAGGCTGCCTGCCAGCATGGCCACAATCATATACGGAATCTTTCGCAGATAGAGTTTTATCAGTATCCCTACAGCCAGGGTAACCACACCCACCGTCGTAACATACCAGTTAACCTGGTCAAAATGGGAAATAAAATCCACGATAATTTCATAAAAATGCGCGCCGCGGGGGATTTCCACGCCAAAAAAATGTTTTATCTGGTTCACAGCTATAAGTATTGCTGCGCCAGCGGTAAAACCAATAATGACTGAGTGGGAGATAAAATTGACCAATGTGCCCAGGCGGGCCAACCCCATCGACAGCTGTATAATGCCAACCATAAACGTCAGCGTTAGTGCCAGTCGAACGTATTCAACCGATCCGGGTTCAGCCAGGTTACTCAAGGTGGAAAATAATACGATGGACGCCGCGGTGGTAGGCCCTGAAACCAGGTGCCATGACGACCCCCACAATGCAGCCACAATGGCCGGTATCATACCGGCGTATAGCCCGTATTCGGGAGGCATGCCGGCAATCGCGGCAAAGGCAACGCCCTGCGGTAACACCACAATCGCGCCCACCAGCCCCGCCATGACGTCGCTGCGGAATGAGTGGTTATCCACCCGGTGCAACCACTTGATAAAGGGAAACAACCGCACCAGCCAAAGCGGACAGACAATGGAACGGTTATGCATTAATTGATTTTTTGAATGCGCCAATTAACAACCTGCTTGGTTAATTATGATGGATGATTTAATTGAATTGGGTTAAACCACAACAAACCGCGGGTGACCGAATATCGGGAACTTTGAGCCCACAATTTTAAGCCCACATAGTATAGCGCACTGACGACAACAAGTGCTTACCTTACCACGTGGCTTCCTGGTTTTGAAATTTCCCAACGGGCAGTCAAATGCCGGTATATAAAAAAGGCGTTTCATAGAACGCCTTTTTTGGTTTTAGCCGGCATCGCGGTTAGTTAAACGCAGGCCCCGATTTACGGCCGGCGGCTTTTAGAATTTTTGCTAGCGGACAGAACCCGGTAAACGCGCTTTGCAGCAAGTTAAGTCCGACAAAGGCTGTTAACGCCAACCAGTAAACGGAATGTACTTGTGACAATACAATGCTCAATACAATCATGAATCCTGCAAATGCCAGTACAAAACGATCGATGTTCATCTTGATACCTCCCGCCAGGGCTAGTTAGTCGTATAAGTAATACGGCTATTATATTAGTAACTGCTTATATTTTAAAGTGTAAATCGCGGATTTCTGCGCTGTGCGACGCACCTAACCCATTGATTTATGGAAAATAGTCTAAATTTCAATAACGGCGACGTTTATTCTTACCGTATTCCGCCACGTCACTCGGATTTAACGACGTTCGTCAAAATGCCCCGCGTAATGATCGAATCGAAACGCTTGCCGTTGTCGCAGCGGATCTTGCTGTTGTTGCAGCGGATAAATGTGGACTGAAGGCCGAAATACTGGTTTTTTAAACGCTGGCTGTTATGTGCTGGCGGAATAATGCAATTGCACCACCCCGGTGCCAAAACGTTTTGTCTCTGTGAGATCCACCGGCTGATCGTCATCGACGGAATCGAACAAGGGAATACCATTGCCCAATATGACGGGAATCACGGAAATTATGTACTCATCGATTAAGCGGGCATGCTGGAATGCAGATGCCAGCTTACCTCCACCCACCAGCCACACGCGTTCAAACTGCTCTTCCACCAACAGGTCTTGCATTACATAAGCGCTGCCGGATACAACCCGCACCTCGTCACTGAGACGGGGCAAAGCTTGATCAGACATTACATAGCTGGGTTTATTCTCGTATGGCCACTTATCGGCATCGACCAGCTGTTGATAGGTGTGGCTTCCCATGACCAGAGCATCAATTGAATCGTAAAACGCATTATAACCATAATCTTCATCTTCTTGCTGTGCGACACTGAGCCAGTCCACCGAGCCATCAGGCTTGGCAATGTAACCGTCTATGCTGGTGGCGATATACAAAATATTCATGGTATCGATTTCCTATTACATTTGGCAGTGCTCGTAGCAACAAAAACGTCCAGCACAACGGCTGGATTTTATTGAGGCAAATTATGCTATCTGTTTCTATAATAACCCACAGGGAGGTGATACACTACCATGAGCAAACATTATTCAAATCCATCTATTCGTGAAAATCACGAACCACGTCGCGGACATAAGCTTATCAAGCTTGTAACGTTGTGTGTTTTACTGAGCCCACTATTTGACGTCGCCATTGCCCAAACCACCGCGCAAGACGACGGATCGCTGCGTCAATGGATCAATTCCCTGGTCATACCCAATATTCCCGGCGCTGTATTGCTGCTGGTGATGAGCATCTTAATCAGCATGTTGACCTTTTATTCCGACCTGAAAAGATCGCAAATTCCCGGCAAAGGCAGCATACGTTACCTGGCACTGTGGATTTTTGGCAATTATATTTTCGCCCTGTTGTTACTGGTGTTGATCATGCCGGAAGGTAAAGGACTCAACGAACTGGACCGCACGCTGCTCTTATACTGCATTCTCGCCGCTGGAATGCCGGAACTCAGTGCCTACTTAAAAATTCAACTGGGTAATTCAGAACGCGGTATCAACCTGTATAAATTTCGGGAAATGTTCACCAACTACATATCACGGCGCGTGGACACCCTGTCAGAGCGCAGCGAATGGCAGGAGATACAACTCTTTAAAAATGCATTTACCGGCATGAGCGGACAACTGGATGAAAAATTGATCACATTTGCCAACGTGTGTGATTTTCCCGACGACCAGAAAACCGCTATTCTCGAGTGCCTGCCATCGGCCAACAATAACGACATTGACACAGCCGTCGACAGACTCTTGTCACTGGGCAATGACATACAGGAAAAGATCTTTATTTATTTCAAAGAAGATATCCGGCGCTACCAGTCATCGTCTCGTGCAAGATTGATTAAAACCCTGTATCCACCCGTCAATGTTCAGGAAGCCGATACCCTGGTAATGAACGGAATTATCAGCCCGTTTCGTTTCTTCATGAAGACACTTGGGCCTTCCCGCCGCGAAAAATTGGCTACCGTCACTCATATCGAATCCAATAAACTGGCTCTGATTCATAATGAAATGAAAGGTGTGTTGCGCAGCCGGGTCAGACGGTTTATGTTGGGAACTTTGATGGTTTTTTTATTTTTGGTCCTGACATCGCTTATCGTCGGCACGCAAATGGAGCAATCGCTAACCACCGCCAACATCGTTCTGGAAGCAGAAAAACCGCTATCCGAGGCGGTTACCGTACAATAACTGAAAACTAATAGACGCGAAGGCACCGGTTATGATGAAACGACAACAATCACGTGTATTACAGATTTTATTACTGCTTATTTTATTGTTAAACCTTGCCCCTTTACAATCTATTGCAGCGGCAAAAACCGATGCTGAAATTCGAAACTATACAGCTCACGAGTTGACCATCGAATTCAAAAAAGTGGACCTCAAGGGGCATGTCAACTGGGTACCCATCGGTACGATTTCAAGCAAAAGCTCAAGGGTTATCCGGAACCTGACTATTGGCAGTGTATTGAGGGCGAAACACGGCAACACGGTAATTGATAAGCAGAAAGTCGATTCGCCATCCAGGGACGCCAAATACACGGTTATTAATATTCGCGAATAACTCAACCGTGTGAATTGCAAACGATGACACAGCGGTTAGTGGTAGAGCGATTCCGCAGAGCTATTTTGAATAGGCAATAATTGTTGCGCGGGGCAAGCTTAGCTTTTTACGAATGGTTTTTGAAAAATCGTTGTTGTACTCACTAAAAATGATGGCGATGTTGTCACCCTCTTTACGCATAACAAATCCGGAGAACATGTGAATTACGTTCGCAGCGTTCCCCGCAACGGTAATTACCAGCTCCAGCGCCGAATTTCGTTTGGGCATCGCCAATCTGCTTCTAACAAACAATCGATCGAGGTCAATACTTTTTGTCTTAGAACGCAAGTTACCGTTCTTGCTATCAATGACGATAACATCAATGGCATTTTTATCAGTTTTCGAATCACGTTTTTGCATGGCTGCGCATCGCTATATATTAAAACAGACTCGGGGCGGATAGCGTCCTGTCCAGCTGTTACGCTACTTCCTTGGAGTTCCTTACTTCTCGCGGCGCTAGGGCGGATGCTTCTTCAAGCAATACGCTCCCTAGCATCATTCGCGACACCCTATGGGCGAACAACGCACTTGGTATAAATCGGATCCCCATACCATATTGGTCAGTAAATACGATTGTTGCCGGTATTCGATAACGATTGTGGTCAACATGAGCAGTATCTTCAAATTCAATTTCTATCTGTGTATCTTTATCGAAGACAGCGGATTTGGATTGAACATACATGCCATCCGGTCCTGCATTTTCTGAACTGCACACCGCCACTGGCAGCGTGTCATGATAAAGCAGTACTTTAATGTGTCCCGGATAGCGTGCGTAGGCACGCTTTTCCATAGACTTCATCTCTCGTGTTTAACTGTTTGAGGGAAGTGAAATTTAATTATAATAGACGCGCAGTGTTACAACATCCGTAAATATACTTAAGTGATATCAATGTCATTCGGGCAACAATCAGCTGTGGTCGTGGAGAAATTATTGTCGACCCTGATTACAAAATCAAATCAGTGATATTCAATATAGTTGCCCATCAAGACGTGGCGCATTCATACACAAATTTTCAGGTATGGAACTTGCGGGGGAGCATGTTATAACTGCCAGGGTAAATTTACTCAAGGGAGGATTCTGTTTCCAGTATGGCAATGCGAACCACATCGGAAAGCGACTTGGCGCTAAGCTTATCCATCAGGTTGGCGCGATGCGCCTCCACGGTTCGCACACTGATACCAAGCTCATCAGCAATCACTTTGTTGATTTTACCTTCAACCATCAACTCCATAACCTGGTGTTCGCGAGGCGTTAATGAATCGACTCTTTTCGAACCGGAGCGTCGCGGCTTTTTCTCTACAGCCTGCCGGGATTTGTTAACACAATCCGAAACGCGCCCGATTAGCTCTTCTACGTCAAATGGCTTTTCAATAAAATCAAAAGCTCCGGCACGTATCGCCTGTACCGCGGTAGGAATGTCGCCATAACCGGTAATAAATATTACCGGCAACTTAATGTCTGAATTCTGAAATTTTAAAAACATTTCCAGGCCGTTACTGTCGGGCATTCGCATATCCATTAATATACACCCAACACACCCGTGCTCGTAGCAATTTAAAAAATCCAGGGCAGAGGCAAATGTTCTGGTGTTGAGCCCTTCGGACTGAAAAATCTCGCTCAACGACTGACGCATTGCTTCGTCATCGTCTATGATAAAAATGACTGGTGATCTGGACATATAGTCGTTCGCGCCCCCGTGCCGGTTGATTGACAATTAAAGTTGTACCGTCCCTGGCGTTTTACGCAATCTATAACCTTCCAGTTTTGCTAAAAATCCCCTCTCCAACAAAAATAGTTTTAAATTTCAATACACGTGCTTGTACCCCGATAAGGCTCCGTTACATCTGGATACATTCACATTATTAAATCAACTTGCTTAAGTACACAGGCGTGGAACACTGCGGCTGGCTTTTTGCTGTGCACGGTATTTGTACCAGCTTTTTGGTTTACAGCAACTTATACCATGTCCCAGCGCAATGCCGACGGCCAAAATCCTGACCTCCTGGTAATTATATCCTGGGTTGAAGCCTGAGGTCCGGAACCGGGATGTGGTCAGCGCTGGCAATACATTTGGTTAAATTTACAATATCGTCAATACCACCACCGCCGGTTCTCGCCATTGGGAACGTGGCTAATCGCAATTTAATAAGAATAAAGCAAGTTTAATCTATTTTGTTCCTTTGATTAAAGTCATGTTCTCAACGGCAAAGGCGGTGTAATTTAGTATTATAGGGCATAAATTAATAACCCATTCATCTGTCAGCGGATTTGGGAAACATTTAGCAGATGTTTAAATTTTTACAGTAACGTCTGACCCGCAATTACGTAAAAATACGTATTTATTTTTCCCGGAGAATATGAATTAAATTATAGTGAAATGCGATAACGTTTTTTCGCTTAAAGATTTTGGAGTACACCGCCATGGAATCTGGAACACTGCCTAAAATCGGAGAATGGTACAAGACAACCTATGGCGATCCTTTTAGGGTAATCGCCATCGACGATGATAACGAAGCCATTGAAATTCAATACATCAACGGCGACCTGGAAGAATTCGATTTCGAGTCCGTCCAGGAGATGGAACTTGAAACGTTGGCACCACCAGAGGACTGGTCGGCTCCTTATGGGGATCTGGAAACGGATGATCTTGGCTACTCCGATAGCGGCCCAGCATCAGAAGTCACCGACTTTCTTTCAGGCATCGAACGCGACGAATCTTAAAAACCCGTATCCGCAAGGCTATCATTTTATAATCATTCAATAGGCACCTGGGGTTTAGGCGAACGCGTGACGACGCTGCTGCGATTCCGGGGGCCACGCGTGACACACACGCGGCTCACATACAACAGTATTCACGGATAACTATTCACGAATGTAAACCCAGTCGCCCAACCTGCCGACCACTTTCTGTTCTATTTCCTGTGGTATAACCTGCTTGGGATAATAGATAAATTTTTCAG
>JASFMT010000102.1:0-9716 GCA_050117455.1 Gammaproteobacteria bacterium
AAACAGTAAACCAAACCAGCCAAAGCTGCCGAAAACAATAGCCCATTCGACGATACTGCCCCACATGATGTCCCATTGGTGGGGTTGGTGAGACATTGACAGGGTTGGTGCGACAATCATCCAGCGCTCGAAGAACATACCCAGGTTTAGCAGCAACGACACCACGAACATGGTAGGCATGTGGCGGCGCAGTTTCTGTACTGCCAGTGCAAATGGCACCACGGACCCACAAAAAATCATGGTCCAGAATACCCAGGCATAAGGGCCTGTTGCTTTGGCAATCAATAACTCTTTATTGTAAATGTCATGACCGTACCAGACGGAAGAAAACTCGATCAGGTTGAGGTAAGTCCAGACCATGGCAATGGCAAACGTCAGTTTGCAGGTTTTTTCCATGATCGGGGTGGTCATGTATTCTTCAAAACGGAAGAAGTAACGCAGCAATACGAACAGCGTAATAATGGCGGCACAACCTGAATACAGCGCACCCGCCACGAAGTAAGGTGGAAACGTTGTAATGTGCCAGCCCGGCATAATGGACATGGCAAAGTCGGCGGATACGATGGAGTGTACCGATACTGCCAGTGGAATCAGAAAGCACGCCATCAATAAATAAGTTTTGCGGAAGTTCCGCCACTGGCGATCGTGACCGGTCCACCCCAGTGACAAGACAGTGTACAGCTTCTTACGCCAGCCGCGAGCGTTGTCGCGACAAATAGCCAGGTCGGGAATCATACCGATGAACAGGAACAACATGGATGCCGATAAATAAGTACTAATCGCAAAGGCATCCCACACCAGTGGGGAACGGAAGTTCGGCCAGTGACCGCGGTCGCTGACATAAGGCAGCACCCAGTACATGTTCCAGACGCGGCCCAGGTGAATAATGGGGAACAGGCCCGCGGTCATCAGTGAGAACGTGGTCATCGCCTCGGCAAACCGGTAAATGGGTTTCCGCCAGTCGGCATGGATGATGTGCAAAATCGCCGACAACAATGTCCCGGAGTGGCTCATGCCGATCCAGAATACAAAGGAGGCAATATACATATCCCACATATGGGGATTATTGAGGTTCGCCGGTCCCATGCCGACCGTGTACTGAATGTATTCAGCAACCACGGCACACAACAGCATCAGCACACAAATCAATACCGCCAGCCAATAGCCTTTGCGCGGATTTTCCATACTGCGCAAGACATCCTTGTTGATCTTGGCCCACGCTATCTGTTCATTAATGTCTTTTTCGTTATACATAAGCGCTCATCACCGTTTTTTGTTCTTCCCAATCATTAAATCAATAACCGCGAATCCATGTTTTCCTGTTCGGTAACAGGTTCTACACCTTCTCCCTGATCCGTTCGAGGTACATGGTGGAAGGATCGACGTTCAGTTCCTCAAAAATCCGGTAACCACGCAAAGCAGTGTTTTCCTTGTTTTGCTTGGTGAGCCGACGTTTTACCTGGTGCTTTTCCCAAAGCTTCGCCACCTGACTGTCCTTGTCCTGATAATCCCCAAACACGATTGCATTGGTGGGGCAGGCCTGAGCACAGGCAGTGGTAAATTCACCGTCTTTCACCGGGCGGTCTTCCATCTTGGCCTTGTCTTTTGCAACGCGGATGCGCTGTATACAATAGGTGCATTTTTCCATAACACCTTTGTCACGCACTGTAAGATCCGGGTTTAACTGCATATTCAACGGTTCCGGCCAGGAATCTTCGTAGTATGAATAAAAGTTAAAATAACGCACCCGGAAAGGACAGTTGTTCGAACAATAGCGTGAGCCAATGCAACGGTTATAAACCTGGGCATTGAGTCCATCGGGCGTATGATAGGTCGCAGCAACCGGGCAAACCGGCTCACAGGTGGCCGCATCACATTGCTGGCACATCATGGGCAGATAGCTGGCACCCTGCTCCGGATGGTCCAGCTCCGGTTGATCCCAGTAACGTTCAATGCGCAGCCAGTGCATGGCCTGGCCTTTTTCGAAGCGCTCTTTACCGACAACGGCAAGGTTGTTTTCCGCATAACATGCCGTCGAACAGGCGTTACAACCGATACAAATATCAAGATCGATCGCCATTCCCCAGCGATGTTCGTAATCGTGATAGCCACCTTCTTCATGGCCCTTGCGGTATTGTGACCAGTTACTTAAAAGATTTTCTAATGACATGCTTTATACTCCTTCCGGCCGCTGGTATTCGTCTACCGATACCGTTACCACCAACTTGCGCCCAGCCTGCGAATCACTGGCACCCATCTTAACCAGTACCTGGTCCTGACCGCTGGGAGACGCATTGACACGAGTGGCATACATTGCCAGTTCACCTGTTTTTTCTTCTTTAACGGGGTTTAGCAGTTTGACCGGGTTGACACCACGTCCCTTTGCGTAACGGCCGAATTCTTCATGCCCCTGCCCCATGGGTATCGCAATGGCATCCGGATGAATCGCTTTGGTAACCACTGCCTGTACTTTTACAGCGCCTTGCTCCGATTCAACATTAATAATGCTGCCCTGCTTGATGCCCAGTTTCTTCGCTGTGCTGGGATGCAGTTCCGCCCAGGAATCCCAAACCACTTTGCTGATCTGATCAGGCGCTTCCTGCAACCAGGGAATGTTGGCATGGCGTCCATCCCACATTCCCAGCCGCGGCGATGGAACAAGCGTATAACCGGACGAATCGGCATTTGCCGGTGCCGGATCATTAAAGGTTATGGGAGAAACCGACAACGATTTGGCGTTATTGGAAACCTTAATCAAGCCTTTTTGCAGCGCCGAATTCCAGGCGTGATCGGCGGACAAATTAGCTGGTTTCAACGCCGCGGGCATCGCCTGATAAGCATTTTTCAGATACGCATAGTAATCGGGAAACGCACTATATACGTCTTTTTTCTGGTCCTTCAGCAGGTCCAGCACAATATCGCCAAAACCCCTGGTTTCCGCGTACAGTTTTTCCATTAACGGTTGCTGTACGCCAATGAAGACCTGATCCGCCTGGTAAGGCGCAACGTGAGTACCCCAGTCCTCAAGATAAGATGCCGCCGGCAATACCACATCGGCCGCCATGGTAGTTTCATCGGGAAATTGCGAGATTGCCACCTTTAGAGGTACGGCATCCAATGCAGCATCAAATCCCATGGCCGCGGGAGCCGTAAATTTCGGATTAGTACCGAAGAAAAAAACCGCTTCAAGCTGATTGCTTTTCGCCGCTTCGACAAAAGAAAACAAATCGCCGGTACCGCCCGTCCTGGCCACCAGTTGTTTAAATGGAAAGTTGCCTTGCGACTCAATGGTTTTGCCTATGTTACCCAACAGGTCATTTAACAGCATGGCCGCTGCCGTTGCCGCATATCCATTTGCCTGGCCTTCAACCGGCCCACCGGCCAACACCAGGCTTGGAGAACGTTCCACCAATAGCTCCGTAATACGCTTAATGCGCCCTTCATCAATGCCGGCGATATCTGCCGCCGTTGCCGGGTCATACTTATTAATTAACTGCTGTATTGCGGCGGGATAACCCGACATGTCTTTGCCATGTTGTTTCACCAATTGATTGGCGATACCCAATGCAACAACACCTTCGGTCCCGGGCCTGGCGGCCACCCACAAATCAGAGCTGCCGCCGGTCAATGACATTTTGGGTTCGACGGTAACCAACAGGCCCCGGCGTTTTTGCTTGCGGAACTTGGCATATTCACCCGCGAAATGCACCGGCGATATCCAGGTACCCAGAAAATCCGCGCCGAATGACAAAATCATTTGCGCTTTGTCGATGCGTAACCGCGGCATGCGCTCACCCAGCATATCCTGGTTCACCGCCTGCCATACTTCGCTGTTTACCGCCTCATGCACGTAATGCTTTTGCGAACCCAGGGTTTCCAGGTGATTGCTCACCAATGCTGCCTGGTGACCACTCAGGGTGCCGGTAAACCACGCGGTTTTTTCGCCGTCGCCAGCGTTCAGTTTGTCCCGGATGGCAGCCATGGCTTTATCCCAGGTCGCAGGCACCAGGTTGCCATTTTCACGAATCATGGGTGATTGAATACGGTCCGGATTATAGTGCCCTTGCACACCGGCCTGCCCCATCATGCAGGTATTGCCATTATTCAATGCTGCACCCGGATTACCTTCCAGTTTCAGAACACGGCCTTCGCGTACCCGGCCATGAATACCGCAACCGGCATTGCATTGGGTACAGACCGAGGCATACCAGACACCGACACCGGGAATCACATATTCTTCCGGGCTCAGATAAGAAATAACCTCTTCCTTACCCTCTTCCAGTGTTACCGTGGATGGTAGGTCACATCCACCCAGCGCCGTACCGGCACCACCCAATCCCATAATTTTCAAAAAATTCCGACGGTCAATTGTTCCGCTCATAGCTCTCTAATCCGCTTTTATCATTCAACTCAGGTTTAAGTTCGTAGCTTGAATATATCGTTGACACACTGACGTGTTACTTGTGGCACTTCCAGCAATCGCCCGGCCCACCATTGTTATTGTGGCAACGCTTGCAAAATCCCATATTGAGCGGTTTCACTTTATGTGCCACGGTCATGTTTTCCACTTCGCCATGACAAAAAGCGCAAACTTCCTTGACGTTTTCAACAGGAAAGTCCCGATCAAACACAAACCGTTTCAAGTGACGTTCATGGGTAAAATGCACAAAGTCAGGCACGTCATGGACTTTTTTCCAGGGTGGCGGTTCCTTATTTTCCCAGTACTCGGTCAGTTTCTGGATGCGGGGTTTATCTGTAGCGATAACCTTGTGACACCCCATGCATTTACTGGTAGGAGGAATACCGGCGACCTTGCTGCGACGCGCATAGGTGTGGCAGTACATACAATTTATCTTGTTAACCTTAACGTGAATGTTGTGGGGAAACTCAATGGGCTGTTTCACATCTTCACCATCATAGGTCCCTTCCGGCGGGATGACTTCAGTAGAATTTGAAGAAGATGAAATTACAACAAATGGGAAAATAGCCATCGCCGACGCGACGATCATCATCGCCAACCGTATATGCCATTTCGCCATTAATAATTTCAAACGGCCCGAAAATTTTTGGTTCTGTTTATTTACTGCCATCTGTGTCCTCGTTATATCGCAAGTCGTTGCATACAACTGTTGTTATCGATAACAACAACCAACCGCCAACCCTTTACCGCACACGCAGTAAAGCACCAGATTCGTATCTTTGGAATTATGGAAAATCGTAGACTATTAATCCCTAAGGACCGCAGCTCGGTAAAAATCGACGCACAATATTTGATCCGTAGCCTCTACCACAAGGAACGAAATCATACGCCCATTGATGCCGTTCCCTGCGCTGCATTACCGCGACTTATGAACTCCCCACTCGTGTTTTTGATATTTTTATTACTTACCCGTTAGTCCCAACAACGCGCTAACATAAGGTAAGAAAGCAATTACTGTGCCCCTCGGTATCCCTGACCGGTTTTTTGGTATATCAGCATGTTCTTATTTAACTTTTTTCTGCTGAACAAAAAACTCGAGCAACCGATGCTAGACCAATAATAACCAACATGTCAACGTTGCTATTTAAATTTATAAAATCATGTCGCCTTGGCAAATTGCATTCAAAATATACAAATAAAAACTATCGATCAGGGACAAAGAAATACTTACGCATTACGTAAAATCACCTTTAACCCAAAACAGGCGATACGCAAATTAATGCGTTTAAGTGGAGAAATTATCGAGATGTAACTTGATGAAGTTAATGGGATTCTTATTAATGCGTTGATAGCGAGTCAGCAACGCGACGAATTTATCACTTAGATAAATCTCTGCATTAAAAACCTAAATATTAAAATAGAGTGATTTTAATAATTTCGTTTTTGTCGTTCTTATTACAACGCAATCTTGAGAAACAATTAACGGTAACAAACTTTTCACCGCAATAGTTTTTCTATACAAAAGACACTTAATATCACACGATGCTTATATTAAACAGGGCGGAACAACTCCGTTAAGCGGAACTTATCGATGCCTTGCGTCACTATAAATGCATCAGCGCTTTAGCTGGCTACTGTTTTCGATTGCTCGAGGGCATTAACCTTGCGCTTCAGCGCCGCAATACCCTTAACTTTCGGATTCAACGCGACAATTCGCGTTAGCAATGATTTGGCACGATTTAATGCCTTATCATCGACAGCAACTTCCACCGCCTTGCTCATACGATCAACCTGGTCATCGATTAATGCTACAAGCTGACGGCTATAGCGATCCATGCTGCGGGCGTCATCAATCGATCCAAAATAACGTATTAATGCCCGCAGCTGTGGTTCCTCGAATGTCACACTGCCCGCTAACTCACTTAACTGCTTGCCGGCTGATTTTAAACTGCTTTGCGCCAATGCCGTCAGACGCCAGGCTTTTTGCATATCGCTTTCAGGCTTGAATTTGCGCAGTTGATCAAATTTATTCTGTGCGTATAACCATTTTGCGCTCATGTTACCGCGCAGGCTTTTATCCTGTATCCGATCAATAACCTGTCTGGCATCAGCAAAGCGCTGCAACTCCATCATGATTTGCGCCTGCTGGCGGTGAGTCTCATCAGGCCATTCATCATACTTTTCGTACGCGGCAATGGCGCCATCATAATCATAGGTGCGCCACATCAGCTCCAGCTCCACGGCGCGGGCCTTCATCGGATTGTAGATATAAAGATTGTCCACCATAGATGAAATCATCCGGTATTCCTGCCAGCGAAACAGCGCCTGCGCATACAGGTACAGCGTGTCTTCGGCATCGGGACCGAGGATGGGGTTAACATCCATCGTATAGTTATCCCATAACATCTGATAGGGACTTTCCTTACCGGTGGCATTCTGATCCAATGCCGACAACCGGACTTCGGACAGAATATTCATGTCGGTGTTGGGCACGCTATCGGCGGCCAGCTCCATCGCCTGGTCCCGAGACAGCGCGTAATACCATAACAAATCCTCCGCCTTCTCAAGGTCATGATAAGCAACGCCTTGCTTGATTTTCTCTTCATTAAAGCGCTCGCTGACCCGGTCACGATTGAATACGATCGGTGTCTCGGAGCCGAACATTAAAAAATCGCCGGTACTGGTATCGGCCATGGTAAAACCTTCCGGGAACACTTCAAAAAAAGCTTTCATGATGGATTTCATGGTGGTGGCATCCATATTGAACATACTGAGCCACTGACCATAAATACCGCCCTCGTTCAGGCGTGATTTGACCACCTGGAAAAATTCTTTGGTGAACACCGTCGATGCCCGGGACAACCAGGGATGGGACGGTTGCGCGGCAATTAAGTCATATTGTTTTTCTTCCAGTAGCAAGGTATTGCGCGCATCATTGTATTGCAGCGTCACGCGGGGATCCTGCAGCATGGGAATTTCACCGCCAAACAGATAGCGGCCGGCTTCTACAATAGCCGGCTCCAGTTCCACAACCTTGATGGATTCCAGTCGCTCGGTCAGGGTAAACGCCCGGGTGGTAAATCCACCGCCATAGCCCACCACGAATGCGGTCTTGGGATCTTCATGAAGAAAATAAGGCATTAAACCCAACAGGTACTCAACGATGGGAGGACTGGCCAGATCCTGCTTATCGAAACCGGACTCATTGAGGCCGTTGTTTTGAATTCGTACATAACGCCCGTCGTAGGTTACCAGGCTAACGACTCCTGTTTTTCCTTCCTTCACATACAACACATCGGGCTTTTTACCACTGCCGCCCATGGCGTCATACTGGTATTGCACCGAGGCGATGAGGTCTTTATAACTAATATGGTCGAATAGCCAGTTGCTGCCAATACCAATAACCGCCAACACAGTGACTGCAATACGTGGTGCCGGTTTAGGTAATGGCCTGATAAAAATAAATGGCAGGACTAAAATAATCAGCGCCAGATAAGTGAGTAGAAAGTCGGTACCGTAATGGGGAATAATCCAGAAGCCGGCGACGATGGCGCCGAAAATACTGGCGATGGTATTCACAGCATAGGCTTTGCCGATACGCGCCCGTACACCGGACAAATTACCGCAATACAGTTGAAGATTAAGGGGAAACAGCGCCCCAAATATAAAGGTAGGAATTATCAGCATGATGAATACAACGCCGTATTTCACGCCGTGGCGCAACCAGGACTCCACCGAAAAATGATTAATGGCTTCAAATATCGGCGGCAGAAAACTCAGGAACGACCGGGTAAATAACAATGCCATTCCCAATGCCACCAGTCCAATAGCCATCCAGAACTCCGGACGGCTTATGCGATCGAGATATTTTTTCACCCACCATGACCCGGCAGCGATACCAAACAGAAAGATAGTTAATATGGCGGAAAATCCATAAATAGTGGTACCGGTAAAAATGGACAGATACTTGGTCCAGCCCACTTCGGTGGCAATAGCCACAAACCCGGTGGCAAACAATACGACTAACGCGTGAAAGCGCAGCGGTGCCTGTTGTTTAAATGCTTCTTTCTGTTGGGCCGTTAATTCACCGCGCATATCGTCATGGGTTTCGATGGGAGGCAACTTGATACGGGAATTCATGTATATGGCCAGTGCCACGATAAAGGCATTCAGCGTCGCGGCCACATAAATCGCGCCGTCCAATCCCCAATTGGGAATAAAG
Source organism: Gammaproteobacteria bacterium (assembly GCA_050117455.1). GTDB lineage: Bacteria > Pseudomonadota > Gammaproteobacteria > SZUA-152 > SZUA-152 > JAKEGK01. Next base: position 8,643 of record JASFMT010000102.1, read on the forward strand.
ACAAAACCGGCGAACATCGCACCGAACACGGCACCGGCGGTGTTCAGGCTGTACAGTTGACTCACGCGCTTGCCCATGTCCGTTTGCCGGCGCACCAATATAGCCGCCATCACCGGAAAGGTTGCCCCCATGCACATGGTAGGTACCACCAACAACACCATGGCGACGGCAAATTTAAATTCTATGGTGGAACCCAGCCCCGGAATCGTCGCCATAAGGCTATCGAGATTTAACAGGATGGGTAACAACGTTAAGCCGGCAATCCCGATAACCGCTTCCAGCACGATGTAAACATTAAGGTTATCGATTCGGTTACGGGTAATACGTTCGGCCAGGTAACTGCCAATGGCCAGGCCCAGAAAAAAAGCCGCTAATACCGTGCTCACTGACGCACTGGTAGAGCCCATACTCAAGCCCAGCAACCTCACCCACACCACTTGATAGGTAAGCGCGGCGACCCCCGAGACCACAAGAAATAATGCTGCGAGAAAAAACATAGTTAAGCCTTCCTGAATTTCTAATGTGAGTTCTTTTTAATAATTGAGTCAGCTTCCATCGGAAACCAACCCATGGCGGCTTCACTTGGTAACAACATGCCAAACTGGCGAAACAACAACCACCCCATCCCCCAGAGCACAATCTTTACAATCTTTATCGTGTAGACACAAGCCCCGCAATGTAGCGGAAATTTAGACAAATTCAAAATCCTTACCGATCAACCCGGGCAATTTACGGTATTGCAGACGTAGCACAACTACTTACCATCAACTACGTAGTTGCTAAATATGTTTTACGGGTTATTATTTGATCTACTCAATATATTTTGTAATGGTTTTATTATTTCTTTAAATACATGATCTTAGAAAGATGCGCAATCGTTTACCGATCCCTTCAATGATTTCGCAACTACCGAAACTGTAGATTATAACTACTTAGGTACTTTTTTGTAGGCATTGATTTAAATTACTAAAGTATTTGCCTTAAAAATACCTTAATTTGTCAATTAACAAGTATGAATAAAAATATGTATTGTTTTAGAAAACATAAACTTAACATTATTTCTAATTAAAAAAG
>JASFMT010000103.1:0-9677 GCA_050117455.1 Gammaproteobacteria bacterium
AACCGTATGTGAAAAGAAATTGAAACATTTTACTGTGCCTGTGAAACGCGCCTGAAACTACCGTGACCTACTATAAATACAGGAACGTAGACAATTTCGACCAGGAGGTGTGACATGACCACCGACCAACTACAGATTCAGGCGCTTAAAGAATGGACCGGTTCTTCAGGTATACGCCAGCAATTTCATACATTTCCACACTATTGGCGCGAGAAATACCAACGGGTGTATGGCCTGGATAACCGGCTTACAGGCAGCCGTTTGCGCCAACAGCTTGAAAGCCACCTCAAAACCTGGGCGGGCGGCACATCGTCAACATTGCGTGTCATAACCAACTAATCCGCCTGCCGCCGTAATCTGCCCGGTAAAGTGTCCGCGTAGTCTGGTTTGCGCCTGAAAATGGTGCAAAAATCCATAGATAACAGCAAATTGCGCATTGACATCAACGCTCGTGCGTTCGCCTTATGTTAAACTTGGAGGCCGAACGCAATAACCGTGGTGGAACGCGATGAATTCCACCCAATAGATGTACCTGGAACGAGCGCAAAATGATAAATAACAGAGACTGGCTGGAAGAACACAGTAAAACCGCGTTAAAGCGGCTGTTTCCCCGTATCGAGGCACGATTTAAAGACAAAACCGATCCCGCTGAATGGGACGCGTTTTCCAATCGTATCAGGCGTTATTTCCCGAAAATGTTTGAGCGGCTTTATGCGCTCTACGGATCCCATTACGATTTTTACTATCATCTGGAAAGCATTCTTGCGTCGGTAACACAAATGTGGCTGGACCGGCCGGGAGAATTGAAGGCGCTGGACGCCATGCGCGAAGCCGACCCTAATTGGTACCAGTCCAACCGCATGGTGGGTGCCATGTGTTACGTGGATTTGTTTGCCGGTGATCTTGAGGGCCTGCGCCAGCGTATTCCCTATCTCAGTGAAATGGGCATTACTTATTTGCATCTTATGCCGATCTTCAAAGTGCCTGCCGGGGACAACGACGGCGGCTATGCGGTCAGCAGCTATCGCGAAGTGGAGCAGGATCTGGGCACCATGGAAGATCTTGCCAATCTTGCCACGGAATTACGCCACCATGGTATGTCACTGGTGGTGGATTTTATATTCAACCATACCTCGGATGAGCATCCCTGGGCAAAGCAGGCACTGGCCGGCGACAAGGATTTTCAAGCGGTCTACCGCATGTATCCCAATCGCGAAATGCCCGATGCCTTTGAGCGCACCATGCCGGAAGTTTTTACCGAAGACCATCCCGGGGCATTTACCTATCGCACGCCGCTTAAAAAATGGGTGTGGACCACGTTTCATACTTATCAGTGGGATTTGAACTACGAAAACCCGGCGGTGTTTAACCTCATGCTGGAGGAAATGCTGTTTCTTGCCAACCAGGGCGTGGAGATATTGCGCCTCGACGCGGTGGCGTTTATCTGGAAACGGCTGGGTACCAACAGCCAGAACCTGCCGGAAGCTCACTGGATCATTCAGGCATTTAACGCGGCGGTGCGGATTGCCGCGCCGGCGGTGTTATTCAAGTCCGAAGCCATTGTGCATCCCGATGAAGTTTCTAAATATATCAGCCTGGAAGAGTGTGAGCTTTCTTATAATCCGCAGCTCATGGCGTTGTTATGGGAGGCACTGGCCACCCGTGACACCCGGGTGTTGCAACATGCCATGCGGCATCGTTATGCGATCTCGGAAGGCTGCGTATGGGTGAACTATGTGCGTTGCCATGACGATATTGGCTGGGCGTTTGCCGACGATGATGTTGCGGCTAATGGTTTCGATCCGAAAGAGCATCGGCGGTTTCTAACCCGGTTTTATACCGGCAAGTTTGAAGGCAGTTTCAGCCGCGGTGCGCCATTTCAGGAAGATCCCGCCACCGGGGACGCCCGTGTTTCGGGAATGTGTGCGTCGCTTACCGGTATAGAGAAAGCGCTGGCGGAAAAAGACGATGCGGAACTGGAGCTTGCCATAAAGAGGATGCAGTTAATCTACGGTGTCATCATCACCATCGGTGGAATTCCGCTGATTTATCTGGGCGACGAAATCGCGATGCTCAATGATTATGACTATGACAAGGATGCGGACAAAATAGGGGATTCGCGCTGGTTGCACCGGACCGGGTTTGACTGGGAGCGTACAGAAAAACGCCGGGATCCTGAGTCGGTACCGGGCCGAGTTTATCAGGGGTTGTTGCGCCTCATTCAGCTGCGCAGCCAGAACCAGGCGTTTGCACGTACCGATACGGAATTTGTGGAAACCGGCAACAAGCATGTTTTCGGTTTTATACGCAGCAATGAAAATAGTGTTGCCTTCGTGCTGGCCAATTTCAGTGAAAAACAACAGGGCCTGGAAGCAAGGCGTCTGCGCCAGATGGGCATGCGTAAAAGCATGGTGGATATGTATGCCGGCCGCGTTATCACCGCCACCCAGGAACTGATGATGGAGCCATATCAGTTGATGGTATTGGCGCGTGTGGGATAGCGTCTGAATTAATTGCCGTTATTCCATAGTTTACGTTTGTCACTTAACAATGACATGCTGCACCGTGTTCCTTGCAACCTGATAAATCAGAAAGGAATTACCAATGGGGAATGTTTTGCGCGTACCGGCCGGCGTGTTAGTGTGATTGTGTTCACATATTTGAATTGCGGTTTTACAGGGAGTCTGTCAAAACTCCTGATGGTTCCGTTATATTTTTAATAACCAGAACGTTTTCTCACCAGACAGCAGCAGGTAACATAAATATGTTAGGCGTATTAACGGCTCGTCGTAAAGTGGTTGTATTTGTATTCTCGCTGGTTGTATTGGCGGCCACCGGTTGCAGGGACAGTGACGCCAACGGCGTACAAAGCGTTAATGGACTGACCGGTAATATCACCGTGGAAGGCGGCAGCGATGTAACGCTGGAGCAGAGCGGTAGTACCATCACCATTAACGCCAGCAGCGCAATTGAAGGGCCTGCCGGCGCGCAAGGAGAGCCCGGTCCCACCGGCGCTACCGGCCCCGGGCTGGAAGCTGATCTCACCCGTATCTTTAATCTTAGCTGGGTACATGGTGCCACGTCGGATTTAACCGTTGTGGTTGATGGAAATCCCGTTTTCGGGTTTGTTGTTGCGTTTGGTCGCACTGGCATGGGTGATACGGGTGTTGTCGTTGATGCAAGCTCACTAAACAGCTCAACCTTTGAAGTTTATACTGAAGAAATCGATAACCCGACCTTGCAGACATACCGCCAGTTGCGTATAGAGCCTGACTCGGTAGTGCCGGTGGAAGTGCTTGCTACCGTGAGCAACGTTATCACCGAGGTGCAGACAGTTGGCGGTTCAATAGCGCCTGCCGCATTAGTGGTGCTGAATACCGATGCTGTTAGTTACCTGGTCAGTAATAACGCCAAAGTTATCATCAGACTCAAGGGTGACTTTGTATTAGATGAAAACGGCCGTGCCATCGATGCGGAGTTTGTCCGGGCAGAACTGCCCACTGGTGACCGGGAATCGGGTGGAAGTTACGGATCACAGGGTGGGTTATTTGAAAGCTGGGTTGTTGCCAATTGACGCTTTCGACGAATCATAATTGTTCCGGCCGAACCCGCGGCCATTTGGCTGCAAATAATTTACGTTTACCAGATGCAAGAATAACATGATCAAGTCGCTGCTCGCGTATGTCCGCAGTATCATGCTGGGCGCAGCCATCTTCGTAGCTATCGTAGCAGCAGGAACCTATTTCCTGCAAAGTTCACTCATTCTCGTTAGACATTACGGTTCCTATACGCATTGGGCGGTTATATTGTTTTGCCTACCGGTTGTAGCCGGCGTGGTGAATCGCCTGTTGCGAGTACAATCCCCGTTATTTTGCTGCGCCATCGGATCGCTGGTTAGCGCGGCGATACTTTACCCGCAATACACCCGTTTGTGGGCTGAACCCCCAACCTTGACAAACATTGTTATTTATTTATGTATCGTATTTGGGATTGGCTATATAGCGACACAGCCGCTTACCGCCACGTTCATGTTGGCATTTAAATTGGGCCGGTATTCAGTGCCCGATTTCGTAAAGCCGGGTAAAAACAAACGCAAGTCCGGAGGTAACGGGAACAAGTCGGCGAATCAATATACAAATACCCAGCCAATTTACAGTAATCATGGCAACGTTGTCGCTATGATGGAGTTATTGATCGGAGTATGTTCTCTGGGGCTGAGCATTTTTTCTGTTTTCTTCCTTGGTCGCAGTTAAAAATACGTTTTTATTAACCGGCAATTATTTCCTGCAATTTTTCTGCAATTTCCCGCGTCAGTTTTTCAACCGCCTTGCTTTGAGCATCGACGAGCGCAGGGTAGTCAGGATTACCGGCTTTTTCATTGATGATAGTTCGCCGTGAATAAAGTAACTGGTCACTACCTGCTTGCAGGATAGACCAGGTTGATGACATCACAACGTTGCCATCGATGTCAGTATCAAACTGGTATAGGGTGACAATAATTTGATAGTCAATGTCGCGTTGGTCTCGCCACGGGTGTAGAGATACCTTTATACCGTTCACTAACTGGTATAAATTTTCAGCCAGTATTCGGGTGAAGTTGTCTTCCAACGGTTCCGCCCAGCGGTGCAGGTCATTAATGATGACCTCGGAGCCGTCGCCACGAATAACCAGTGGCGAGCGATCCAGGTATTTAGGCAACTGGATGGGGCCAAGTCCGATGGTCAAATCACCGGATTGGTTGCGTGACGATACATTATTGCCGTTTGCGATACTGGTTAGCATATAATATTTCGATGGTTGTGTTGTGCCGCAGGATACTAGCAATAAAACAGCGATCGGAATTACAATGGTGTTCGAAAAAAATTGTTTACCCGCCTTGCCCATGGGTTATCTCCCTGATTTTTTGCCCTGAATAATCGCTTCCGGATGCCGTTCCAATGTATCGGCCAAAGCTCTTACTGATCGGGCGGCATTGGCCAATTCATCCAGCGCCGTATTTAACTTGTAAATTGTCGGTGATCGCTCGTTGCTGAAGCTTTTTATATTGACGGCGGCCTGATCGATCACGGAAAGGGTATTTTGCAGCTGTGTAATGGTGTTTTGCAGATTTTGATCCAATGGTTCAAGTTTGTTATCAACGTTTTCAACCAGACTGGTGGACGCATCCATGGTCTTATCGATATTCGCCAGGGTCTCACGAGTGCTGCTTATTAACGGGTTGATTTGCGTATTCAGCGTAATGACCAGGTCATTGGTGGATTTCAACACTTCGTTAAGGTTGTTGATCGCCTCTTTTAATTCCGGTGTGCTGGCCAACTGAGCAATTGACGCGGCGGCGGTCGAGACGTCTTCAACGACCATTGAAATGTTAAATTCTTCCAGTTTTTTCCCCAGTTGTTCCAGCGTGGAAGGAATGGTGGGGATCTCTATCATCTTGCCGTCGCCTTTATAGGTATATTCAGTCTCCGGGTGATAGTCCACTTGAACAAACAATTGTCCGGTTACCAGGCTGAGCGACCGTAGCTGTGCCCGTAAGCCAAAGGTTTCCACCAGGTGTTTTATGTTTTGTGCGATAGTTTCGCCTTGCCGGTGCAAATTGATGACGGCTTCGGGATGAAACTCGGCGATCACAGGGATTTTTATTTTGCCGGTGGCGGAATCGTGAATAATGGAAATGTCGTGTACTGTTCCTACCTGTACACCACGCAGGCTGACCGGCGCCCCGATATTAAGTCCTTTCACGGAATCATCAAAATACATCACGAAAAGCGGTCGTTCACGATAGAGACTACCGCTGCTGAATATCATGATCGCGGCGATGGCCAGACCTATGCCACCCAGGACGAATGCACCGATTATTGTCGGGTTGGCACGTTTGCTCATTGTTCACCCCGGTTTAAAAAAGAGCGTACGATTGGGTTGGGTGAATGATCGCGTAACCATTGCGGGTCGCCGGTGGTCAGCATGGTTTTGCTTTCGCTGTCCAGAAACACCGAATTGTGACCAATGGTAAAAATGCTGTCGAGTTCATGGGTGACGACTACCACGGTGGTGGCAAGGCTTGCGCTCAATTCCAGGATTAATTCATCCAGCCGCCGGGAACTGACAGGGTCCAGACCCGCGGACGGTTCATCGAAGAATAGTATCTCAGGGTCCAGTGACATGGCGCGGGCGAGGCCGGCGCGTTTTTGCATTCCGCCGCTGAGCTGCGAAGGATAAAAATCCTCGTACCCGGCCAGGCCCACCAGTGACAATTTTAACGCGACGATGTCGGCGATTTCCCGCTGACCCAGCGCGGTGTATTCCCCCAACGGTAATGCCACGTTTTCCGCCAGTGTCAATGAACTCCAAAGCGCGCCGCTTTGAAACATGACGCCGAATCGGCGCTTTAAATTCTTCTGGACTTCCGGTGTCGATTGCCAGTAATTAATGTCATCAATATACACATCACCCCTGGCAGGCACCTTTAAACCAATTAAATGTTTCATCAAGGTGCTTTTACCGCAACCGCTGCCCCCCATGATGATAAACACCTCGCCACGGTTAATGGTAAAGTTCAGGTCATGCTGAATGACAAAGTCTCCATAGGCCATGGTCAGGTCACGGACCACGATATGCGCCTGGGTATTCAATCCCCCGCTTGTGATGTTTGTCTGGTGATCTGACGAACCAGTTTGCACTATTGTTAGATTCCCATTTGTTGGAACATGATTGTTAATATCGAAGCAGCAATGACAATTAACAAAATACTGGTAACCACCGCGGAAGTGGTTGCCTGGCCCACGGCCTGGGCGCTTCGACCACATTGTAAACCGCGTAGACATCCGGCAAAAGCAACCAATACACCATATACAGTGCCTTTCGAAATACCGATGGCAAACTGTCGCAAATCCAGCGCGCGTAGCGTCTGGTAGTAATACTCAAACGCGCTGATATCAAACACCAGCATGGCAACGGTTAATCCTCCCAGTATACCCACTAATGCTGCATACAACGTCAGCAATGGCATCATGACAATCAGCGCCAGTAGCCGCGGCAATACCAGAAAATCCATGGGTGAAATGCCGAGGGTTTTAAATGCATCAATTTCTTCATTGACCTGCATCGTACCAAGTTGTGCCGCAAAAGCGGCACCGGTACGTCCTGCCATGATAACGCCTGTCATTAATGCTGCGATTTCGCGAACCATGCCAATACCCACCAGATCGGCAATAAAAATTTGCGCGCCAAACTGCGTCAACTGTACCGCGCCCATGTACGCGAGAATCAGGCCCACCAGAAAACTGATTAGCGATACGATGCCCAGTGCCTGCGGTCCCACTTCCTGTATCATCAAAAACAGATCGGGGGCGCGAAATTGTGCCTTGCCGCGCAGCATTCGCCCCATTGATAATACAACCTCGCCGGCGAATGCCAGCGTTTCCGGTAGTCCCCGCGCCAGGTTAATCGTGCTCTGGCCAATACTGGCGAGAATACCACCGGTACGGTCAGGGTGGCGAATATCCTGTTTGGCCGGTACCGCGGCCGCCAGTTGTAGCAACCGCTGTACACCGCTGGGAAGCCCTGAGGGGTCCGTGGCCACATGATGCTGTTTGGCGAAATCGGTTAGTTGGCACAAGAATATCAGTAACCCGCTATCCCAATGGCTAATCGATTCACTGTCGAAGGTCATTTTGCTAATGGAAGCATTGAGCAGGGATGATTCTAGCTCCGCCATCGATGGCAGTGAGTTTTGTAACCGCCAGTCACCACTGAATGCCAGCTGTAACGTATCTTCACCGATGTAGTCTATTTCGACGTTGGCAGTTGAGCTGTTGGTGGCATTTTCGGTCATTCGGTTTTCTGGCGAAGTGAATAGTGGACTTAATATTAACAAATGACCTTAATGAAGATACATCAATAATGGCATAAAGCGTAGTGATTAAAAAACGACCAGCAACGTCAGGACGTTTTATATACGAAGTAACACACTTGTTGCCGGTAAAGACATCTGACAACACTAGCTATCAACACGCATGGGAGGCATTATAAAAAGTATGGTAGTTCCATTGATAAACACTGTTGATGATATAACGCAAAATTACGTATGCAATGGTTTACGGGTACTCTGACTACAGTTAAAGTATATAACTAGATTCAATGGTATATTGTCCGTATCAGATTTGTGACAAGCGAGTGGCATTCTCAGGTGTTAACTGCGGGCGTCGTATAACGGCTATTACCCCAGCTTCCCAAGCTGGAGACGTGGGTTCGACTCCCATCGCCCGCTCCAATTTTCTGTGCCATCTGCCAATGAGGTTGTCGCTTTCTGTACGGGCTACCGGTAAAATTATTAGATGGGTATCGAGAAATCGACAGTATTCTGGATTTTTTTGTATAAAGTGATTGTCTTGGGGTGAAATGAGTCCAACAAATTTCGCGCAGTTTGCAACACCGGACCTGGCCGAAGCCGCTTTTTATCAGGCATTTGCCCATTGCGATCTAAAGGCGATGGAAGGTATCTGGGCGCACGAGAACGCCGTGTGCATTCATCCGGGATCAGATGCGTTGCTGGGGCACGAGGCAGTCATGTCAAGCTGGGGAAATATTTTTTCCGGCGCAATGCCACCGGGTCTCAATTACCATGTTGTTAGCAGAACTGTTAACAATGATTTGGCGATTCATGTGGTGCAGGAATTTATTTCAGCGCAGGATGCGTCGGGCAGCAGCAATACCAACAAAGTGCTGGCCACCAATATCTATCGCAGGGAAAACGGCACAGGCTGGCGCATGTTGGAGCACCATGCTTCCGTGCCAAGAATCTCGATAGAGACGGGGGCTGGTGAGGAAGCGTCAAGTTTTGATTCGCCGGGTCGACATACTCTACAATAGTGTTGTTCGGCGATGTGACGTACTTCGCAATTTGCTTTAATTAGTTGGTCATGCAATGCAGTATCACGTCTGAGTTAATCTGTCGTTATCGAAAGGCGAATCCGTTATTTTCCGTATTGTGTATTCAAGGTGTTTGCTATACTTACCTACTTGAATAGCAACCGCGTCGCCCAAACCTTCCGGGTCACTTTTAATATCATTTTTATATTCACTATTCTTATTTTAAATAAAGGCTAATTTTTATGACTATATCCACGAAAAGATTTTATTATATGCACCAGTTTTTCGTGTGCATCGTTTTATCTATTCTTGCAGCGCCGGTGATGGCAGAGGATCTTGCTATTCGCCTCTACAAAGAGTCCGGTATGCAGTCGCAGCTGGAGTCCATGTCCGGGGCTTTCGATCAGGGATTCAATCGCGTTGCCCCGAAGATGCCCAAGGAAACATTGAATGATTTGATACAAATGGGCAAAGATTCCTTCAATGAACCCACGATGGCGAAAATCATTGTTGCACACCTGAATGACAAGATGACGGACGACGAAATGCAAAAAGTACTCGACTGGCAATCGAGTAAAACGGCAAGGAAAATTACCAGGCTTGAAAATGAAGCCGCCACTCCCGATGGCCAGCAAAAGTTGATGGCCTATGCGCAGCAACTGGCAACGAAACAGCCGTCGAAGTCGTACATTGCACAGATACAGCAGCTGGCGGTTGCCAGTAAGTCGGTGGATCTTGCCGTGGAAATCGCATCAAACATGCAGTACTCCATGGGTGCCGGTATGGCCATGGCCAATGCCGATGGG
>JASFMT010000104.1:0-9645 GCA_050117455.1 Gammaproteobacteria bacterium
ATACCAGTCACCCTCGTCCTTGTAAATCTGCACGTCATGGTGAGCGGTTTGCCACAGTAAATGATCAAAATCCTGTATGGAACGGGGCGTGTCGATTTCCTGGGTAATATAGGTGCAGCACAAAGATCCGGTGCAAAAGTCGCACTTGTTTTCCGGTGTTATCTCTACTTTCACATCCAATGATTTAAGTGTCATGATTTCAATCCTTGGGGTATTGAATTTGCGGACGATTGTACCAGTAAATTTTGCATGTTATTAGCTCAGTTAGGCGGTATAATGCCGGGGAAGCATATGTGGGTGCAGTTTAACTGGCTGATATTATTACGGTTATAGTTGGCGTGCAGCGTCGCCCCGGCACTTTAAATTACCGTGGCAGTCCCCATATCGCAGTACATGCCTCTGGGCATATCCCGGTTTTTAACACTTCTTTTGGTAACATATTGAGTCAGGAAGGTGTATTGATGCCTATCTATGAATATGAATGTAAATCGTGTGGCCACCGCCTGGAGGTTATTCAGAAAATCAGTGACGATCCCCTGAAGGATTGTCCGCAATGCCATAAACCGGAACTGAAAAAGCTGATTTCGGCAGCCGGTTTCCGCCTTAAAGGCGGCGGCTGGTATGAAACGGATTTTAAAAGCGGTAAACGGAAAAATGTCATTCAATCGGAAAGCGACAAAGGTGGTTCCGGGTCCGATAACAAATCGGACAAAAAATCAGCGAGTAAGCCGGAGACGAAAAATCAATCCGGTAACAAAAGCAGCCAGGCCAGTGCGACAGCCGGGTCAAAATAATACCTGCGCTGCAGGATCAGCGGCCCACTGATGAAACGTTATCTTATCGCCGGGTTGCTGGTGTGGGTGCCACTGGGCGTCACGCTGCTGGTGGTGCGCTTGTTAGTCGACCTCACCGATCGCACCCTGCTGTTATTGCCTGCCAGGTATCAGCCAGAGCAACTGTTTGGTTTTGGTATTCCCGGCCTGGGTATTATTCTGTCTGTCATTGTTGTGTTGCTCACCGGCATGGTGGTGGCTAACCTGTTTGGCCGCAAAGTGGTGGCGTTGTGGGAATCCATGCTGGCACGCATCCCGTTGATCAGCAAAATCTATCACGGTGTTAAACAGGTGATGGAAACGGTGCTTTCGTCGGACGGCCAGTCCTTTCGCAAAGTCATGTTACTGGAATACCCGCGCAAGGGAATCTGGACGCTGGCATTCCAGACCGGCGCCGACAGTGGTGAGGCCCAGCACCGCACGTCAAAAGATGTCATCAATGTTTTTGTTCCCACGACACCCAATCCCACCTCCGGCTTTTTTCTCATGGTACCCCGTGACGAGGTCATTGAGATGGATATGAGCGTCGATGACGGCTTAAAAATGATTATTTCGGCGGGCATGGTGGCGCCGAAATGGCCGGCACAATCCGCTGCAGATGCGAAAAACCTCGTGGAATCAGCAAAATAGCAGCTGAAAGGCGGCAATTGGCCCGGCCCCGGCGGAGGATCAACCGTCCATTGGCCACTGGCAACGGGCTGCTTTAGTTGCATTCAATCGGGGCAAACCGTAACATTCCCGCTTTTCAGTAATCTCGACAGGAATTTTAATCATGCGCAGCCACTATTGTGGACACCTTGACGAATCTCATATTGACCAGGAAGTGACGCTCTATGGCTGGATGCATCGCCGCCGTGACCACGGAGGCGTGATTTTTATTGATTTACGGGATCGGGAAGGCGTCGCCCAGGTGGTTTACGACCCCGATACGGTGGAATCCTTTGCCACCGCCGAACGGGTACGCAGTGAGTACGTGTTGCGGGTGAAGGGGCGGGTGCGCCGGCGTCCCGAAGGCACGGAAAACCCCGAGATGCCCACGGGCATGATTGAAGTTCTTGGCCATGAGCTGGACATTTTAAACAGCGCGGCGACACCGCCGTTCCAGCTGGACATTGAAGATCACGATGTATCGGAAGAACACCGGTTACGATTTCGTTATGTGGATTTGCGCCGTCCCCAAATGCAGCAGCGCATTCGTACCCGCGCCCGCATTACCCGGGTGATTCGGGATTTTCTCGATGATGCCGGTTTTCTGGATATTGAAACACCCATGTTAACCAAGGCAACACCTGAGGGCGCGCGCGACTATCTGGTGCCAAGCCGGACTCATAACGGTGCTTTTTTTGCGCTGCCCCAGTCACCGCAAATTTTCAAACAGTTGCTCATGATGTCCGGGATGGACCGGTATTATCAAATTGTGCGTTGTTTCCGTGACGAGGACTTGCGTGCTGATCGGCAACCGGAATTTACCCAGCTTGATATTGAGACCGCCTTCATCAAGGAAGACGAGATGATGGCGACCATGGAAGAGCTGATCAGGACCGTGTTTAAGACAATACTCGATACCGAACTGCCCAATCCGTTTCCGCGTATGACCCATGCCGAAGCCATGCAACGGTTCGGTTCCGATAAACCGGATTTACGCATACCCCTGGAACTGGTGGACGTTGCCGATGTTATGAAAGCGGTGGAGTTCAAGGTATTTTCCGGTCCCGCCAATAATCCCAACGGCCGGGTGGCGGCGTTGTGTTTGCCTAACGGCGGCGAGCTAACCCGTAAAGAGATCGACGACTACACCAAGTTCGTGGGCATCTATGGCGCCAAAGGTCTTGCCTATATCAAAGTTAACGATGCCCATGGCGGTCGTGATGGTCTGCAATCGCCCATTCTCAAGTTTTTGCCCGATGAAGCCATCACGGCCATTCTCGAACGTACCGGCGCCCAGGACGGGGACCTGATTTTCTTCGGTGCCGATAAAGCTTCGGTGGTCAACGAAGCACTGGGTGCATTACGCGTCAAACTGGGTGAAGACCAGGGCCTGGTGGAAGCCGGCTGGCGGCCCCTGTGGGTGGTGGACTTTCCCATGTTTGAATGGGACGAAAAAGAAAACCGTTGGGCGGCCCTGCATCATCCCTTTACCGCGCCGCGCGAGGAAGACATCGACAAGCTGGAAGACAACCCCGGCGAATGTTTGTCACGTGCCTATGACATGGTGCTTAATGGTTCGGAAATTGGCGGCGGTTCGCAACGCATTTACCGTAGCGAAGTGCAGGAACAGGTCTTTCGCATGCTGGGTATTGGTGATGAAGAGGCGCAGCAAAAGTTCGGCTTTTTACTGGAAGCATTAAAATATGGTTGTCCACCCCACGGTGGCATCGCCTTTGGCCTTGACCGGCTGGTGATGTTGATGACCGGTGCATCGTCCATTCGGGAAGTCATGGCTTTTCCTAAAACCCAGACGGCAGCGTGCCTGTTAACGGATGCGCCTTCCGAGGTTAATGATCTGCAGCTGCGCGAATTGGGTATTCGTCTGCGCAAACCTCATGTGGAGTCGAAAAAAGAAAAATAGCCAGGGGTGATTCGTATTCGAGTCACCTGCTGGATTACTTAATATAATTGTCGATTACCGAGGTATTGCGAAATCCTGTAATATTTATCAACAAGCCAGTTGTTTGATTTTGCCGGTTTTTCTTTTGTAGACCGTCACCTGCAACCACTAAACAAAACCGCGAAAGTTCCGATACAGGAACCAGGCAGTAGTAATAAGCGGTAATCTTATGATGTTGTATCCTGGTGGTAAGACGGTTTTTACCGTTCTGGTTTTTCTTGCATTATCCCCCCTCTCGGTATTTGCGGATCTTCGCGCCAATCAGCAAATGGATGAACTGGTTACCATGGCGGTCGATGGTGACAACCAGTCGTTTGTGCAAACCGTAAAGCAAAATGATTTGTTGAAACGTGCCGATAAGGATGGCCATACGCCACTCTTCGCCGCGATGTTCGGTGAGCCCGAACTGATCGATCGCGTATTGGCACTGGGCGCGCCCCTTGAACACCACGATACATCCGGATTTACACCGCTGATTGCGGCATCCATGTTGGGTTATCCCCAGGCGGTTGCCAGGCTGCTTGAACATGGCGCGAACCTGGAAGCGAAAACACATCATGGGCAAACGGCGTTGTTAATGTCGGTGCTTAGTCTTTCCGTTAATCAGACGGATATGAAGTCGCCCAGTTACAGTGACCGGCATAATCGCTGGGAAACGGTCATCAAAATGCTGGTGGACAAAGGCGCCGATGTGAATGCCGTGGATGACCAGGGTGCATCAGCATTGTTTTTTGCCATCTATTCCGGTGACGTTGCCCTTTGCCGTTATCTCATACAGGCGGGTGCGGATATCAACCACACATTGCCCAACGGGGTATCGCTATTGCGTTACGCCAGGGCCGAATCAAACCACGCCATTGTCAGCCTGCTGGAACGGCAACAGGCCGGTTCGCCGTAGCAGCGGCTTCATTAAATTCTTTTATTCTACCCTGTGCCAGGCAGGTTTTCCTTTGACCGGGTAAACGGTAATCGCTGCCGCCAGTCGGTGCTAATTCCCAGAAATCTAAAGTTCTGAGTCACTTAGCCGTAACAGGCAGTGATGGAAAAGCTAAATTTACAGTTGCCTGCGCTGGAACTACCAGATAGTTCGAGTCTTTCACCGCCCCCCAAACAACTGAAGCGTTGGCTGGCCGACTTGCCCCTGGGCGATATGGAAAGCTCGGCGGGCAAAATACTCCAGGCGCTATATGACTACAATCGTTGTGCCATGGCGCCGGCGGAACGTTTTACGGCATTGAATATATTTGGCCGGGTTGTGCAGGAACTGACCGCCGGATTAGCGGCGAAATACCGCACCAGCGCTTATCCGTTATCGGAGCGAAACCGGGAGCGCAACCAATTAGTCAACCGGTTACTGGAAGAAATGGCGACCGGTTTTAAATGGCTGGTTAACGACATGCTGGGAAAGCAGGATCCGAAGTCCTTTCCGCGGCCGGAATTTTTTGACGCCATGCGCATCGCGGTTGTTTATCTGTCGAAGCGTATGCTATCGGCATACGTCACGTACAGCACAGAACCCGGCGGTGTTTGGAAAGACCTGCATCAACTTTACCTGCTGGCCGAGGCCCTTCAGTTACGCCAGCCGGCCTCGGCGAAAACTGATCTCACCCGCGGTGTTAACAGCGTGGTACAGGCCTATTTGCGGATCGTAATGCTGGCGGTCACCAATCCCAATCATTTAATGACCGGTGAAGCACAACTGATTTATAGCTATCTGAATAAATGGGCGGCAGGCTGCCGCGTCGTGCCAATATCTGGTTATATTGTGGATAAAGGCGATTTAATTATCGACCTTGATCATGATCTGCCGCCCCAGTTCATCTTCAAGGACAATGTGGCGCAACCTAAAAATTGCCGCAGCATCGATATGTCGCAATTGATGCAACGGTTTCGCGAGACCATACACAGTTTAACCACGCGCAAGGAATCCGCTGGTGTGGAAAATGTTCGGCTAAGTTTCAATGAGCGCATGCGCCGCGATATGTTGTTACGTTTGCAAAACGTCTGGAACGATCGCATGGAACGCGGTGCTGAACGAAAGCCGGCGAATGAAAAAGTTCGCCTGGTTTCGGGGTTAAGCACCTGCCATTGTTTTGTGGACAATCAACGGGAGTTTTTTCCCGAAAGTGATGAGATCCGCATTTACAAACCGGAGCGCCGTGAGGAACAACCGGCGGGTTTGTCACTGCTGCCGCTGGACCATGAACCGTGGAAGGATGAACAGGAGCGGCACAATGTGGATGCGGAACTCGAGCGCCACCGCCTGTCGCTGTTTAACGAAGATATGGATATCTGGGAGAAAATTTTCGCCAGTAAGTCACATGCACGGGAATTGCACGATCAACACGCTGTGCGCTACAGGGACCATGTCTGGCAGCGGATTAATGTAAGTCATAACGGAATGGGGCTGCGTCACGAGGCCGCTGAGGGTGCGCGCATATCCGTTGGCGACATTGTCGTCTTTCATGAAGTGCAGGATGCGGACCATTGGTGTGTCGGTGTTGTTACCTGGATGAAGGAATTTGAAGTTAATAAGTTTGAAATGGGCGTAATGCGCATTAAAGGCAAGCCCATGCCGGTCGCGGCGCGGGCAATATCCGGTGCCGGCGATGGCAGTGAATACTTTCGCGCGTTGTTGCTGCAAACGGAGCAAAACGGCACGCCGGTTACCCGTCTCATTGTGCCGGCATCCATCTATGACATTGGTACGCAGGTGGTTTTGAATTTCCGTACCGAATTAAAATATATTCGGTTGACCGATATGCTGCGAACCACCACCTGCTATTCCATGTTTTCCTTCCAGGAAATCGCCATCCCCATGATCGAGAGCACCAAAATCCAGGAAATCAAAAGCGCCTGACCGCCGGTTAATAAGTGCTAGTGGTTTGCCGGCAATGTGGTGGCTGTCTTGGTGAGCTTGCAAATAAAAAATCCATCCATGGTTTCATCGGGCAGGATGCGGACACTGCCCATTAATGAATCATTAAATTTTTTGTTTTGCCATTGTGTGAGGCCCGGCTGGGTGTTGGACACAGGCGCCTGAATCGGTACGATTTCCAGGTGTTGCGGAAACTGTTTGAGTATTTGGTCAATGACACCTTCGTTTTCTTCCGGCGCAAACGAACAGGTCGAGTAAACCAGGGTGCCGCCGGGCTTTAAACAATGCACCGCGGAATAAAGCAGTTTTTTCTGTTTGCGTGCGGCTTCCTTGATTTTGCGCGGTTTCCAGTAGCGATAAGTCTCCGGGTCTGGCAGGTAGAAGCGTGATTCACTGGAACAGGGGGCGTCCAGCAAAATGCGGTCAAATCGTTCGGGCGTTTTTCGCCACAACGCGGTACTGTCGGCAAGGTAGGTGTGAACGCAATGATGTTGCTGGGCGCGTAACACATTTTTAAGCTTATAAAACCGCGCCTTTATTTTTTCCACTGCTGCAATGCGGCCGGTCTCTTGCATGAGACAGGCAAGCTGAGCCGTTTTGCCGCCCGGTGCGGCGCACATATCGAGAACCTCTTCACCGGGCCGCGGTGCCAGTAGCAGCGGCGCCAGTTGACTAGATAAATTCTGGCTGTACAGCAGGCCCTGTTGATAGGGCTCGCTGGCCAGCACCGCGTCGCGATATGCCGGGGCAATCATCAGCGCGTCCGGTTTCCACGATACCTGCTGATAGGGAATCGATAAATCCCGCAGGGTTTGCATGATGTTCTCGGCGCAGGTCCGGGCCGTATTGACGCGCACTACCAGCGGCCTGGAGCATTGAAAACTGCGCCATACACTGTCCCAATGGTTTGGTGGGATGATCTGTCGAAGGCGTTCGACAAATTGTTCCGGTAAGTCAGGCATGGCTGCATTATACTGGTAACGGTTACCGAGTGAAGGATTCGTACCGCATGTCACAAACAATTACCGTTTTCGGTTTCGGGCCGTTGGGTGAAGCGATTGCCCGCCGGTTACTGGCCGGCAATTATCAAGTGAACATCTGGAACCGGTCGCCGGAACGGTTGCTGTCGCTGGCGGAAGCCGGTGCCATCGTGAAGGCTTCTGCATCGCAAGCGATTAAAAGTGCCGATACCATTGTTTGCGCGTTGCCCGATGCCGTGGCTATCCAGGAGGTGCTATTCGATGTGGATTGGGCGCATGAATTACACGGCCGCATGGTGATTAACTTTAGCTCCGTTAACCCGTCGCGCAGCCAGGCGTTGATGGATGCTTTTCAGGCCCATCAGGCCCGTTACGTTGAAGTCGCGGCACTGGGCAGTGTGGCGGACCTGGCAAACGGGCATTTGCAACTGTTAGTGGGTGCCGAGCCCGATGACTTTGCGCCAGTGGCCTCGTTGCTGAATGATATTTCAAGCCGCGTTACAGTGCTTGAGGACGTGGGGAAAGCCGTGGCGATCAAACAGGCGTTACAACAAATGTCTGCAACACTGTTTTGCGCGTTTGCGGCCAGCGTCGGCCTGATCAGGGAACAGGGTGTGGAAGTGGATCAATTTATGGATTTTCTGCGCGCATCGGCGATGTATACGCCGCTGTTCGACCAAAAGCTACCCCGTATGCTGAGCCGCGATTACTCTAATGCCAGCTTACCTGCCAAACATCTGGAGCGGGAACTGAAACTGTTTCTCGAAGAAGCAGAAGACCTGGGGATCAATGCCCATCATGTGCAAAGCATTCGGGATCTATTGAGCCTGTGTGTCGCCAGGGGAATGCAGGATCTGGATTTTACGGCCGTGTACGATGTATTGAGTCCCCCCGGCGAAGAAGATATTTAAACTAACTTTCCTCTTCGGGTTTGGTGACATACGACAGCCAGGCTTTCAATCTTTGTACGATACTGCGGTCTTTTTCCGTTTCCGCCAGTTGTTCGGCTTCTTCGACGACGGCTTCATACATTGGTTGCAGGTTTACCCGGCTTTCACCTTTTAAATCACAACTGGTACGGCCTACCAACTCCTGCAAATAACGCAGTCGCTTACCACGGGCCTCTTCCATATTATCGGTACTGCGGGGCTTGGCCAGATAATAGATAAAGTTTTTGTCGGTAAGTATTTCGCTGGTTAACTCCGAGGTGCGGTAGCGTTTTCGGTAAGCCACAACGTGAATGGTTTTATCTTTCAGGTCGTCATAGCGGCCGGGTTCGCGCCACTCGGGAATGGTAAAGTAACCTTTGTCATCGGCAGTGGTATTTTCCACGTGATAGCATACCGTGGATTCACTGTTGCCTTCTGCTTCTTTGCCTTTCCATAATGCAACAATGAGAGTATGGGGTAGAGGCTTGTCATGAATTTCGTGCATGACGCGCCCGGTTTGTTCCTGGTACTTTTTACCCGTCAGGCCGCAGCCACTGATCACTGTCGCCAGGATAATCAGCAAAAGGACGCGCGTTGTTATGACAGAATTCACGACAAGTTAAGTGTTCTCAGGTGTTGTGTCCATGGTTTGCAATGGCGGCTATGGCATTAAAGTTAGCGGAAGCCAGCGAAGAAAATTTAGGACAGCCGTTTGCAAATGCCTAAAAGTTAACCATAATGGTAACTAAGCGATTATTTTAACAAAACTGGCTCAGGGGATTGGAGTTTTTTGTTGGTCAATAAGCGATCAATTGCGTGCTCGCTACCGCTACCGGGCGATGGTAAACTTGCGCATTAATTTTGAGCTTTCAATATGAAGTTAATCGAGGATTGAATGGCAGGTCATAGTAAGTGGGCAAATATCCGTTTCCGCAAAGGCGCACAAGACGCCAAACGCGGTAAGTTGTTTACCAAACTCATTCGTGAAATTACCGTTGCCGCCCGCCAGGGGGGCGGTGACCCTGATTCCAACCCCCGGTTGCGGGCAGCCATTGACAAGGCACTAAGTAATAACATGACCCGGGACACCGTTGATCGCGCCGTCAAGCGAGGTTCCGGTGAAACCGAAGGGGAAAATTACGAAGAAATCGTTTATGAAGGCTACGGTCCCAACGGTGTCGCAATTATGGTGGAATGTTTGACGGACAATCGTAACCGTACCGTTGCCGAGGTGCGCCATGCGTTCAGCAAGCACGGCGGTAATCTGGGGACCAATGGTTCGGTGGCGTTTTTGTTTGAAAAAATCGGTATGCTGACTTTCCCCGAAGGCAGTGACGAAGAGAAAATCATGGAAGCGGCCGTGGAAGCCGGCGCCGAAGATGTGATTGTTAACGACGACACCAGCATTGACGTGACC
>JASFMT010000105.1:0-9613 GCA_050117455.1 Gammaproteobacteria bacterium
CCTGGTTATGCGCCACATCGCACCAGCTGATGCGATGTGGCGCACCGTAAAACGACCACCCGACCATGACAGGAGATGACTCATGAGAAAGTATTTTGTAGTTGGCATTACACTGGTGTTAGGTGCCATTTTAATGAACACCATCCACGCGACACCGGCGCCGAAAGATGCGAAGGTTTACATTATATCGCCATCCCCTGGAGAAATTGTAACAAGCCCCGTGACCGTTCGATTTGGACTGGTAAACATGGGTGTCGCACCTGCCGGCGTCGATAAGAAAAACACGGGACATCACCATCTACTGGTTGACGTAAAAAATCTACCCGCCATGGATAAACCGGTACCCTCCGACAAACAACATATCCATTTCGGTGGTGGTCAAACACAGGTAGTACTGGAATTACCAAAAGGCAAACATACCGTACAATTGCTACTGGGTGACAAAAATCACGTACCCCACACGCCGCCGGTCATGTCGGAAAAGGTTACTTTCACCGTCCAGTAGCATCGTATTTGATAACCATTGCTGTCGGGCTTCACGAGAGATGTAGCCCGGCAGGTTCTATTGCGAACGTTTCAATTGCGAAGCTTGCGCCGCGAACCCCAGTACGTACGGGCACGGCCAGTTACAACCTTTCCGGCAGACCTGCCCCGACTCAATGGATCCGTGTGGAGCACCATGGGCAAAGCAATGTCCGGGGTCACGCCGTCCGGTGCACTCCATTCATTGGACACGAAATCACGATGTAATTACATGCCAATTAATTCCGCATGGATTCCTTTTTGTTCAGCCAGGCGCAGAAACTCCATGGAGTTAATTTTCTCCGGATTATACCCGATAATCATCAGATGCGGGCGCTTACTCTGGTAGTCTGCGGACATAACACCCTCGGTTGCCAATAGCCTGTCGCGCAAACTTTCCAGCTGTGACGACTGTATACGCTGGTCAAGATGCATTGTGATATCCACTAATTTAGCTTCCATCATCGATCACCTCATCGGACCTGTTTTGATAGGTAATTAGCAGAATACTCGAAAAACACCTTGCTTTGCTGTCCGTAAAACTACTTACGGCGCATGAGACAAGCAATCAACTAATAGTGAGCGCGAATTCCACACTTAAAGTATTTGATAGAAACGTTTCCAAACTGCATTGACAGCTTCTCACTGTTAGTTGCATTAATCACTATATACTGATATTTGCAATAATCGCAGTTTATAGCAGATATAATATTAATTTTTTGCGTTCTATCAATGACAAATAATCATCCTGAATATCAAATGGGTTCTTTAAGTTTTATGTAAATCACAATTCCACATCGCTATTACGATTAGTATCGCCAAGAGGCGATCCCTTAAACTGAAAACTTGCTGGCCAGCTAAGGAAGGAGGGATACCCATGAATTTCACCATCGAAATGCCGGAAGTCAAAGAATGTGGCGTTACCAAATGCGTTTATAACCTGCAGGAAAAATGTCATGCCCGTGCCATCACGATCGGTGATGGTGTGACGCCAAATTGCGACACATTCCATAATGCGTCACCGCACACAAAAGAGAAACGCATCGCCGGCGTGGGAGCCTGCAAAGTCGCCGGTTGCACCTATAATTCCGACTACGAGTGCCAGGCGAATGGTATCGTTATCGGCATTGAAGACAACCAGGCAAAATGTCTTTCATACAACGCATAGGTACGGTATTTATCAGAAAATAAATTACAATTTTCTATAGGTGAAGATTATGGCGGATGGGGGCACGATTACGACGCCCCCATTTGCTTTTTAATATATCACTTGGAGCTTAGTCTTTTTTTGGCAGGTAAAGATCGGTAATCGTACCTTCAAAGGCCTCCGCCGCCATCATCACCGATTCAGACAGTGTGGGGTGCGGATGGATGGTCAGGCCAATATCCTGGGCATCGGCACCCATCTCGATAGCCAGCGTGCCTTCAGCAATCAGCTCACCGGCGTTGGGCCCCACGACGCCCATACCGATAAGGCGACCGCTATCTTTATCGAACAGCAATTTCGTCAATCCCTCATCGCGACCCAGCGACAACGACCGGCCACTGGCACTCCAGGGGAACACGCCTTTGCCATAGTTCAGGCCCTGTGATTTGGCTTCCGGCTCCGTTAAGCCTACCCAGGCCACTTCGGGATCGGTGTAAGCGACCGACGGAATCACTTTGGCATCGAACGCTGACTTTAAACCCGCCGCAACTTCTGCAGCCACTTTTCCTTCATGGCTGGCCTTATGCGCCAGTTGCGGATCACCCACAATATCGCCGATGGCAAAGATATGGGATACATTGGTACGCATTTGTTTATCGACAGCAATAAAACCTTTTTCATTAACGTGGATCCCGGCTTTGTCGCAGCCGATTTTGTCGCCGTTGGAACGGCGCCCCACCGCCACCAGAATATAATCAAAGCGTTTGGGTTCCGGCGCACCCTCCCCCTTAAAATGCACCGTGATTCCCTTGTTACCGGTTTCCACCTTATCGACTTCAGTATGGAAATGAATATCGTCGTATAATTTCGAAATGCGTTTTCGCAACGGTGCCACCAGCTCCTTGTCCAGTCCGGAAAGCAGCGTGCCGGACCGAACCGCGACAGAGACATTGACACCCAGTGCGTGATAAACCGTTGCCATCTCCAGGGCTATGATGCCACCCCCCACCACCAGTAAATCACCCGTTATTGCCGGCAATTCCAGCGCCGAGGTGGAATCCAGGATGCGGGGATCATCGTCCGGCAGCTGCGGCAATTTTGTCGCCTGGGAACCGGCTGCGATGATCGCGCTGTCAAAGCTAATGGTTTTGTTACCGTTACCGGTTTCCACTGCCAGCTCGCCCGGAGAAATAAACTGACCTTTTCCCTGCACGACCTGCACGCCGCGTTTTTCCGCCAGACCTTCCAGCCCGCCGGTCAGCCGTTCGACCACGCTGTTTTTCCAGTTAACCAGTTTGTCTTTATCAATTTTTGGCGCGCCGCCAAAATCAACACCCCACTGTTTCATATCGCGGGTTTCGTCAATCACTTGTGCAACGTGCAAAAGTGCTTTGGAAGGTATGCAGCCTACATTAAGACAAACGCCCCCCAGGCGCGGATAACGTTCCACCAGGATCACGCGTTTTCCCAGATCCGCCGCGCGAAAAGCGGCGGTATAACCACCGGGGCCTGCGCCCAATACCAGGACCTCCGCATGCATGTCTGCATTAGTAGAGGGAGCTGGACGGGAAGACGGCGTTGACTCGGGTTGTTGCGGTGCCTGTTTTTTACCGGCCTCGGTGCTCGCGGAATCTGTTGGCTGAGTATTAGAAGTCTGTTCAGCTTCTTGCGCAACCTCCAGTGTTAAAATGGGCGAACCTTCTGACACTTTGTCACCCACTTTGACTTTCACTTCTTTCACCGTGCCACTATGTGTCGATGGCACTT
Organism: Gammaproteobacteria bacterium; assembly: GCA_050117455.1. Lineage (GTDB taxonomy): Bacteria > Pseudomonadota > Gammaproteobacteria > SZUA-152 > SZUA-152 > JAKEGK01. The sequence goes on from JASFMT010000105.1 coordinate 3,437, forward strand.
CCATGGTCGCCTTGTCACTCTCCAGGCTGATCAGTGAGTCTTCTTTATCGATGGTGTCACCCGGCGAAACCAGCACGTCGATGACTTCAACGTCGTCAAAGTCGCCAATATCAGGTACGTTGATTTGTTTTATGGTCATAATGGGATTGGCTATTTGTGTTTTCGTTGTTTGCCCGGCCGTTGCTTCGCGCATCCGGGTTGCAATTTTATTGGTCAGGTATTACAGCAAAACCCGGCGCATATCAGCAATCAGATCGCACAAGGCACTGGTGAAACGGGCTGCTTTGGCCCCGTCAATCACCCGGTGATCATAAGACAGCGAAAGCGGTAACATTAAGCGCGGTTGAAATTCGCCATCAATGTATACCGGTTTCATTTCACTGCGTGACACACCCAGTATGGCCACCTCGGGTGCATTGATGATCGGTGTAAACGAGGTACCACCAACACCACCCAGGTTGGAAATGGAGAAACACGCCCCCTGCATATCGTTGGGCGATAACTTCTTGTCCCGCGCTTTTTGACTGACTTCCATCAGTTCTTTGGCCAAAGCGAACACGCCCTTTTTGTCCACATCGCGAATCACCGGCACGAGCAAACCATCCGGCGTATCCACCGCCACACCAATATGAATGTATTTTTTCACGATCAGTTGCTCGCCGTTGGGGTGCAGCGACGCATTAAAATCAGGGAAAGCTTTAAGCGCCGATGCGCAGGCTTTCATGAGAAAAGGCAGCATTGTTAACTTGATGTCCTGTTTTTCCGCCACGGCTTTTTGCTGCTTGCGAAATGCTTCCAGATCGGTGATGTCCGCCTCGTCAAACTGGGTGACATGCGGAATAGTAACCCAGTTGCGATGGAGATTAGTGGAAGATATTTTTTGAATACGCGTTAAAGACCTGGTTTCCGTCTCACCGAATTTGGAAAAATCCACTTCCGGCATGGATGGCAAACCGATCCCCGTCGCCGGTGCCTGTAAGCGGGATTTCACATAGGACTGAACATCTTCTTTCAGAATACGGCCCCTGGATCCCGAACCATGAATCTTTCCCAGGTCGGCACCCAGTTCCCGGGCAAAACGCCGCACTGACGGGCTGGCGTGGGCTTTACTAAAACTTTTTTCGTCGACCGGCTCTAATGGCGGCGGTCGAAACTCATGCTCGTGCCTGGATTCAGTTGGTTTTTCTTCAATGGCTTTATCTTTTTTTGGTGCTTCCGCGGTTTGAATTGGTTGATCCGCTTGTTCCGGCTCGTTTGGTTGCCCCTGTTTATCGTCTGCTTTGGTTTCTTTTGACGAGGCGGCTTTTTCCGAACCAGTACTTTTACCTTCTACCGCCAGCGTGAGAATCTTGCTTCCTTGCGATACCTTGTCACCGGTTTTTATTGCAACGTTGGTGACTTTGCCGGAAAACGGCGCCGGTACATCCATCGATGCCTTGTCACTTTCCAGGGTGATGAGCGCATCTTCCTGTTGCACGCTATCGCCTTTCGACACCAGGACGTCGATGACTTCCACGTCATCAAAATCGCCAATGTCCGGAACCAACACTTCCTGCTCACTCAAAACCTTTCCCCTTTTGCACTGCTACGTAACTGTACATGTGACAACTTCCTGTTCAGGCATGCGCCGGATTCACTTTTTCAGGATCGATATCAAACTTCTTCATGGCATCGCTCACCACGGAGGGATCAACGGTTCCTTCATCGGCCAGCGCCTTTAACGTGGCGACGGTCACATAGTAACGATCCACCTCAAAAAAGTGCCGTAACTGTTCGCGGGTATCGCTGCGACCAAACCCATCGGTACCTAACACCACATATCGCTGGGGCACGAATGCCCGGATTTGATCCGCAAATGCTTTCATGTAGTCCGTCGCGGCAATCACCGGCCCCTGCTGATTCGCCAGGCATTGTTCTACGTAGCTGACTTTCGGTTCCTGTTTCGGATGATGCAGGTTCCAGTGCTGCACATCCAGTCCTTCGCGGCGCAATTCGGTAAAACTGGTCACGCTCCACACATCCGCGGTGACGTTAAAATCCTGTTGTAAAATCTCCGCGGCGGCGATGACTTCACGCAAGATGGAACCGCTACCCATCAATTGCACTCTCGCGTTCTTGTCAGTTGCCTTTTTGGCGGCTTTCTTTCCGCTGCTTTTGCTTTTGCCTTTACCGGCATCCCCGCCTTGTTGCAGGAGATACATCCCTTTACGGATGCCCTCCTCGACACCTTCCGGCATGGCCGGATGATGATAATTCTCATTCATCACGGTGATGTAGTAAAAGACCCGTTCCTGTTCCTGGTACATCCGGCGTATACCGTCCTGGACAATAACCGCGAGTTCATAGGCAAAGGTGGGATCATAACAAACACAGTTGGGCACCACCGAAAACAGAATATGACTGTGGCCGTCGTCGTGTTGCAGGCCTTCACCGTGCAACGTCGTTCGCCCCGATGTGCCGCCGATGAGAAAACCCTGCGCCTGCATGTCGCCGGCGGCCCAGACAAAATCGCCGACCCGCTGGAAACCAAACATGGAATAGAAAATATAAAACGGCATCATCTGCAATCCATGGTTGGCATAAGCCGTACCTGCCGCCAACCAGGAATTAAACGAGCCTGCTTCGTTAATACCTTCTTCCAATATCTGACCTTTCTGGTCTTCCCGGTAATACAGCAATTGATCGCGGTCTACCGGGTCATATAACTGGCCATGAGGCGCGTAAATACCGATCTGCCGGAACAAGCCTTCCATGCCAAAGGTGCGCGCTTCATCGGGCACAATGGGAACAACACGCTCGCCAATGGACTTGTCGCGAATCAACGCGGTCAGCAGGCGAACAAATGCCATGGTGGTGGAAAACTCACGATCGCCACTGCTTTCCAGCAACTTGTCGAATTGTTTCAGGTCCGGGGCCTGGAGAGGCTTAGCATCAGTATGACGTTCCGGTAAATATCCACCCAGCGCCTGGCGGCGTTCTTTTAAATAGGTTATTTCCGGGCTGTCCTCGGCAGGGCGATAAAAGGGACTTGAGCCGATGTCTTCATCGGATATGGGGACGTCAAAGCGGTCACGAAACGCTTTTAAAGCTTCCTCGCCCATTTTCTTTTGCTGGTGGGTAATGTTCTGGCCTTCACCGGCTTCCCCCATGCCATAGCCCTTAACCGTTTTGGCCAGGATAATGGTGGGCTGGCCCTTATGTTGCGTTGCGGCCGCATATGCGGCGTAAACTTTATGGGGGTCATGTCCGCCCCGGTTCAATCGCCAGATGTCTTCGTCGGACAAATTGGCCACCATTTCCTTGAGCTCGGGATATTTACCGAAAAAGTACTCACGGGTATAAGCACCGCCCTTGGCTTTATAGGCCTGGTACTCGCCATCCACCGCTTCCTCCATGCGCCGGCGCAGCAAGCCGTCTTTATCCTTGTCCAGCAATGGATCCCAATAGGAACCCCAGATGACCTTGATGACATTCCAGCCGGCGCCGCGAAAAATAGCTTCGAGCTCCTGGATAATTTTGCCGTTGCCGCGAACCGGACCATCCAGGCGTTGCAGGTTACAATTGACGACGAATATAAGGTTATCGAGGTTTTCCCGCGAAGCCAGCGTCAAAGCACCCAATGACTCCGGTTCGTCCATTTCCCCATCACCCAGGAATGCCCAAACTTTCCGGTCACTGGTATCCACAATGCCGCGATTTTGCAGGTACTTCATAAAGCGCGCCTGGTAGATTGCCATCATGGGACCCAGCCCCATACACACGGTGGGAAATTGCCAGAATTGCGGCATTAATTTCGGATGGGGATAAGATGACAGACCCTTCCCGTCCACTTCACGGCGAAAGCGGTCCAGGTCATCCTCGGTCAAGCGTCCTTCGAGATAGGCCCGTGCATAGATACCCGGCGCGGAATGGCCCTGGATTAGCACCAAATCGCCGCCGTGCTGTTCACTACGTGCCCGGAAGAAATGGTTGAATCCGACGTCGTAGAGCGTGGCCGCCGAGGCAAAACTGGCGATATGGCCGCCGAGACCGGCAAATTTCTGGTTAGCCTGAACCACCATGGCGGTGGCATTCCAGCGGATCAGAGAGCGGATTCGGCGCTCCAACTGCGCATCACCGGGGAGCCGTTCCTCCAAATTTGGTGGAATTGTGTTCAAATATGCAGTATTGGCTTTATACGGTAAATAGGCCCCGGAGCGGCGCGCCTTATCGATCAACCGCTCTAATATATAGTGGGCTCTGTGAGGCCCTTCATATCGTAATACAGCCTCCAGCGCGTCCAGCCATTCCCGGGTTTCCTGGGCGTCAATGTCTTCCGGTTGTGCTGCCATAATTCACCCTTTTCCATTGGAAAAATATTGCTCGTTCAGATACTCATTCAGTATAGATTATGATCGTCAGACTACATCCCCTGGCCAGAACTCTGCTAGATGTACCATAAATCGCGCCATTTCGTAAACGTGCAATCGGTTACAGAGGCCCGGGATAATCCCGCAAAATTGCCCTTTCCCTGCAATCTTTAAGCGCCACTGGCATGTCCATCACTCACGCTGCGCAGCAAGCAAGCCAGAACAGGTACTACCCTTAATAGTTTTAAAAATTTTATTGGCATTAAAGGCACGGGCATTAATCTTTATCAATGCGCGACCTTTCCTTGCAATGGACAGCGCTGTGGCAAAAGCATAACGTTGCAACGCCTTTGACTGAGAAACTCAAACCAGCCAGGTTTGTACGTTAATTTGTCATTAATTGTATCCCCGCTACATGACGTGTTCTCTGTCGACGCCCCCGCCGTTAAATCAGGCCACCGTTTCACACGCTTACTCCTGTGATCATTTACGATCATTTATGCACCAGGATATTTCCAGGCAACACCACCATCGTAGACAGAATTTACGCTTTTCTGCACCTTATTAATGTTGTTAACTTCCGATAATTTCGCTACCATTTACCCGTCTTATTAATACTTTTAAAAGCATCTTTTGGTAAAATCAGTATAATCATAACCACAATTGCTCCATTATCTGGACAACAGGGTTTATCAGTGTCATACCGCTCGACGGTCTGACAACAGGTCTGAGTTAATGTAATTTATCATCATTATTAATGTACTATTTTATTGACAGTTCAATAGGATAGACTGCCTTTCAATGTAATTACTTTAACTCCCATAATTTTAAATTAGTTGAAATAATTGCGGATTGTTATCAGCAATCGGCATAAATAGCGATACTCGTATCGCATCCATTCGGATTCTTAAGCGTTAGATCGGGGAGCTTTTCCAATGTTAAATCAACTGTCCCGAATATGTTGTTGGACCAGGACAACATTATTCAACAAAATCCACGTTGTGTTCATTATCACTGGAATTTTTGCCATCGCACCTGCTATGGCGTTGGCTGTTGATGAGGACTACCTCAAAGCACTGGAAGTGGAAGCGGAGAAAAGTGCACAGCTTGGCGACAAGAAACAACAAAAAAGTAATAAAAAAAATACCAAGTCTATATTGAACAAAAAAGAGTTTATCCAGTTTGAACATGTGCTCCAGGACAGCAGGCCTGCGACATACCGCTTCTATCAAAAGCTGAATGACAAAGAAAAAACACTCGTTTATTCCATATATCAAAAGGATCATAAATTGTCGCGCGCCAGCAAAACGGTATTTGATCTCTATTTTGAGAAAAACAAGTGACACTACTAGAAAAACCAAGAGGATATACACCGATGAACCAAATAACTAAACATTGGTTTTTAAAAGGCGGAACACTTTGTTCTGCGATTCTTTTATGCGCCAATGCAAGCGCCCTGGACGTCAACATTTCTCCTGATGTTGAAAAAGTCGAAGCCGTACATGATGGCAAGGTGGTCGATATCCAGCGCATCCAGGATCAAAATCACGTGTTAACCGGCGGCTATTCGAAAACTTCGAGACAATGCCCGCCTTTTTGTATCCAGCCCATGGAAGTGGCGCCAGGCGTCAAAACCGTCGGCGAACTGGAGCTACTACAATTCATCGACAACAAAGTTAACGCCGGAACCGGTGTGCTCATCGACGCCAGAACACCGGCATGGCATTCAAAAGGTACAATCCCAGGCTCCGTCAACATTCCATTTACAACGTTCGATGACGAGAAAAGCGATCTTGTGAAATCGGTAGCGCTTGGCAAACTGGGCGTC
>JASFMT010000106.1:0-9606 GCA_050117455.1 Gammaproteobacteria bacterium
ATTTAAGGCGTTTGGGGTGATTGGCGATCCGTGGACTTACGTCATAGATGGCTCCGATGTCGTTCGTTATAAACAGGCTGGCCGTATGTTGTACAACGAACTGGATATGGTTATTGCCGGTGTACTCCGTGACGCGGCAACACTGGGCGCCGCAAAAACAGATCAGCAAGGGCAAACCTCTGACGATGTTAGCTGAGAAAATCCATTAATTATTGATTGTTAAGTGTTGGCAGTGAGAAGTTTCTAGCGATGGCAAAATCTCAACGGTACGAATTGGAGCAGGATCGTAAAGGTGTTACGTGGGATTTACTGATGTATATTCCCACCGTTTCCGGGCTCGCTGTTGGTGCTTTTATTTTCTGGTATCAGCCGAATCACGCATTGTCGTATTTATTGTTTTTCCTCGCCTGTTTTTTCTTCTATCAGGCTGTCCACCGCATTTTAGGACGTTTGATGTTATTGCCCAATACGCCAGTAGCGCTGGATGTCAATAAGCAGCGAGTGTTGCTGGAATTGCGCAGTGGTAAACAGGTAGAGCTTATTAAAAACGTTCGCTATTTCTCGGACTACGCAGGCAAATCCTTTGGTTTGACGGGATTGGATACGTCCGGCACCAAGCGTCAATATGTTTTCCACAAAGGCCAATTCAGTAGCCAGAACGACTATCAGAAACTGGGTGGTATGTTGAAAGTATTTGCCTGAGTCACAAAAGGCGATGGGGTGTGTTGGCATCGCAGAGCCGGCAAATTCGCGATCAAAAGCGCATCAAATATCATAGATGATGATATATACCGATTGTGGCTCGGGGACGGGATATAACGGAAAGAATGTGTTGAAAGGACGGTGCAGTTTACGTGATTAGCGCTTGCGACGTTGTTTAATAATATCCAGCCCTAAAAACAATAAGATAACGGCGCCAATGGAGCAGGCGGCAATTATGGAAATTTTTTCCGTTTGTGGGCTGACCAGACCGCCTATGAACATGTGAACCGAATAGCCGAGGATAAATAGTGAGCTTATCGCGACAATGATCAGGATAATTACTTCTCTCATATTTGATACAGCTCAATGTTTTGTAATTTCAAAAATAGGTTTTGATCGGCCACATTATAGTATTCTGGTTCGTTGAAAAATAGCGCCAGGAAATTTACGATTTTGAACGACAGATGATCAAATAAGCTTAAATCGATAAGTCGTAGCTATAGTATAAGATTGACCATTTAAGGCTTGACCTGATGTATGACATATGACACGATTTCGTGCCAATATAACCCGATTTTCTAGATGGAATCAGGGTATTTAAAAGCTCGGTTCATAGAGCTTTCAGTCAGGGAGAAAATCTGCGGTGAAAAGAAAGACTGCTGCAGGTACAGGTAATAAGTCGAAAGAAAGTTAGTTATATTTTTGGTGATTTAGATTTGGAAGGTTTGGGTAGGTATCGTGTTGTAGGGAAGTTACATACCGCTGCTTAATGAACAATAATTAGAAAAAATTCACACGCTACTTAAGTTGAAAGTATCTGAGTTGAAAATATCTGGGATTCACTTAGCTAAACACTCTTAACTCGGACCAACATGATTAAAGTGGCCGGAATGAGCTACGCCAAACAATTACAATTTTTATAATTAGCGGGTCTATTACAATTAAAAATCAACTATAGATGGTTATTGCTGAGGAGGTCAGGGGATGAAAAATCCGTTTATTCTTTGTTTTGTGTCCGGCATGCTTACCGGCATGGGTAACGGCAGTGTATTTGGTGCTGCTCTAATGTGTTTTCTGGGGCGTGGCAAATTTGGCGACTGGGGCGGCTGGTTTGGTGATGCATACAATCCTGTCACGTTTACCGGTTTTATTGACTGGGCGATGATTATTTTCGGTGTTGCGTTCTACATCGTGCTTCACGTGGCTGTTAATCGTCATAACGCTTTGGAAAAGCAGGCGGCAGCGTGAATGCGATCACATGAAAATCGCTTAACGAATGCTTTCGAATTTACAGGTTATATTTAAGGAAAAGGGGTTAACGCCATGTCAATGTTAGCAACTATTTTTTGTATCGCGCTTGCTTTTTCAAGCATGTGGTTTGGTTGGTATTTATTAATGCCTCGTGACAGCCTGAAGAATCAAAATTGATTGAGCGAAACAAAATAATTATTGGGGAGGGGTAAGTAAAATGTTTAAATACTTGTTTGCAAAAAACGAAGATATACCACCGGGTTCGGCGGCCGTATTCTTCGGTTTTTCATCCATTCTATGGTTTATCGTGGGAACCGGGCTTGGTTCATTTAATGCCGCCAAACTGGCGTTTCCCGATTTTGTCACCGGTATCGAAATGCTGTCTTTCGGCCACATGCGCCAGGTACACGTACTGGCCGTTATTCTGGGCTGGATATCCATGGCATTCGCCATGGCGATGATGTACATCACGCCGGCTCTGGGTAACACCAAGTTATGGTCCGAAAAACTGGGTATCTGGAACTGCTTTATCTGGAATTTTGGCCTTGGACTTGGGTTAACCCTGCTCTGGTTTGGTATGACATCAGGCCGTGAGTATTCGGATATGATCTGGCCCATTGATCTGGTCCTGATCTTCGGCATCATGACGCCGCTTTGCCTGAACGTCATCATGACGATCAAACATCGCCGGACCCAGGGTATCTACACCACTAACTGGTTCTTTGGCGCGGCGACTTTCATGGTCATCATCGTATTATGCGTGGGTAACTCACCGGAATTTTTCCAGCTGACCGGTCTCACCGAAGCCTACCTGACCTGGTGGTTCGCGCATAACGTGCTCGGATTATGGATCACACCGGTGGCGGCAGCGATTTCCTACTACATCGTACCGAAAGTAACCGGTAATCCGCTTTACTCTCACCGTATTGGTCACTTGCATTTCTGGTCGGTTGTGGTGTTCTACTCAACACCTGCAGCTCATCACCTGATGTCTGCACCGCTGCCGGAATGGCTGAAATCTTTCGCATCGGTTGAAGGTGTGCTGATCCTCGTTCCTGCAATCGCTTTCGTATCTAACCTGCTGTTGACCATGTCCGGTAAATGGAAAATGTTCGTGGAAAACGTCGAGATCAAATTCACCATTACCGGTGTATTGATGGCGATTCCACTTAACATGCAAGGTGGTTTCCAGCAAACCCGCGCTATTAACTGGTATATCCACGGCACGGGCTGGATTGTGGCACATGCTCACCTGGCGCTGCTGGGATTCTCAACGTTCCTGGAAGCGGCTGCGGTTTACTACGGCCTTCAAACGCTATTGCGCCGTAAACTGTATTCTCTGGCATTGGCTAACTTCCACTTCTGGATGCTGCTGGTTGGTTTCACCACTTACTGGGTTTCTATGACAATTGCCGGTCTGATTCAGGGAGCCGGTAAGATCTATGAAGTACCATACATCGACGTTGTTATCGCCGAGCATCCTTACATGATCGCGCGTTGGGTCGGTGGCACCATGGTATTCCTGGGTAACTGTGTATGGCTGTTCAACATGTGGAAAACACTGCGCCAAGGTACCTTGATACCTGCAGGTCGTTTGCCACACGAACTGGCCTACGAACGTTAATAATGACAAGAATACTGGGGAGGATTTAAACCATGGCATTTAGAGAATATACAATTGGAGCCCGAATGTTCGGGCTCGCTTTCGGCTCGTCGATGTTCATTACGCTTTATATGCCCGCAATGGATATTCGGAATGTATCTGTGACTGATACCGGGCTTCATCGTCAATTAGGTTTTGGCAGAGTTGGTGGATTCAGTTACGAAGATCCATTCCTTCAGGGTAAAGCGAAACCGCATACCGTTGAGATTACCAAGGATCCAAAAACCGGGGCCGACATCGAGGCAACTCGCGCTTATGTTTACCAGGCAGGCGTACCGTTCCCGAACGGTATCCGGCATCCCATTATCCTGGGTGAAAAACCGACAAAAGCCAGTCTTGAACTAGGTAAAATTTCCCAGGCTGATGACACGCAAGGTGCGGTGTTCGTTGTGCGTGAAGTGGATCAGGACGGCGAAACCGTTCCCTACATCGAAAACGCAACGGCGACTCGCGGCTGGACTCCGGACGCGGTTTTGAACGTGGCTACCGAGGAAAACACCTACCACATCGGCAAGGGTAAGATTATGTTTGTTCGTGAAGGTTGCTGGTGGTGTCACACGTTGTTGCCTGAGCAGACACAGGACTGGCAGTACTTCGGTGCTCCCCCTATGCTGGGTGACTTCAACGGTGAGAGTCCAACAGCTTTTGGCTCTGACCGCAAAGCACCTGACCTGACGCACGTTGGATCGCGTAACTCGTCCCGCGAATGGATGACGATGCATTTCTTCAATCCTCGTCTGGTTCAGCCGCATTCCATCATGCCACGCTATGATTACCTGTGGGGCGAGAAGGATGCCAAGGGTAATTCCATTGACTATGATCAGTGGCGCACCGAGTACAACCAATATGTAGCGAATGAGCGTGTTTACCCGCCAGAAGTTCCCATTCCGGCTAAAGACAGCGAAGCTCGTGCATTAATCGACTTTGTTCTGAATTTGAAATAAGGGGGACTTGAAAAATGGCTTGGAAATTTGATAATCCGCTCTACTCCTTAGCGACCGAAGACCAAAACACAGAAGCGAGAAAGCTCTGGGAATCTGAAAGCCTCGGTGGTATCAAGGAGAACAACAACCGGTTACCACAACCAGTAGTAGGATTGTTAATTCTTACAATCATTACTGCGTTTTTGGTAACGGCTCCTCTGTGGGGGCAACGTCCAACAGCTGCAATCTATGCAGAGTACGTTAAATTAATGGATACACCTGAAGTTAAAGCCATCAAAAGCGATGACGCCAAGATGGAGTACATTGTAAACAAGGTACGGACGGAAGGATCTAAATGGACGGCTTTGCAGGAACGGCATCCATTAACGATGGATGATCTGCGCATGATCGCACCGCAAATTGTAGAATTGCAGCGCGAAGGTGCCCGTTTGCAGGAGTACACTGTCCTTGGTAACAGGTTGGTACTTGCTAACTTTGAAGGTGCCAAGCGTCCGGACGGTTCAACTATTCGTACACAACCCTGGTGGGATAAAGGGTACACGATCGATATATTCTTCATTATCATATTCTGTGTATCAGTTATTATCGCGGTGAAACGGTTGCCCAATTACAGTTACATACCGGATCACTCAAACCACTAGGATTAGGGGAGGATATAGCATGCTTGATTTAGATAATGGCCCATTTGCAATGCTTATTTGGGTGCTGGTGGTTTACACAATGCCGTTTATCTACAGTTTTTTTGTCGACAAATATGACAAAGACAAAGAAGCTATAGATAGCTACTCAAAATAAGTCTACGAAAATCGAAAATAAGCCATGCCTCCCTTTTCAGGAAGGCATGGCTTTTTACGTACTAATGGTGGCTGGTTTTTAGACAGGATTGTTGTGAAAGTGTAAAATATAGCCACTCAAAAATATAAACCAGCGCAATAAACTGGCGCATTTTGCGGTCATAGTAATTGAATGTTTAGCGAATTATTTCATCATATAGCCACAGCGGAAAGCGAACAAAACCCGGCTTTTGGTATTGATATGAGCATTGAAGGTATGAGTACCCAGGGTTTTAGTACGGGTATGTTTTACTTTCTAATTTTTGCCATTGTGGTGTTTCTGGTGATTTCCTTTATGTTTATGTTTAAAGGGCCGGCGCAAAAACTGAAAAAAGGTGAGAAAATACTATTCATCTGGATATTACTGGGTGTTGTGGTCGCCATTATATTTGGTGCTGCGCAAATGATGCACGGGTTTTTGGTATAGGAGGGTAAGATGGACTTTTTAAACAATTTAGAGGATGGCTGGACTATCTATTTGTGGCTGGTCGCGGGTGCCGGAATTATCATCGCGGCGATTATCGCTCTGCGCTGGGCTGCGAAAAATGAGCAATTCGATGAAGACATTAAATATGTTGTGTTTGATGAAGACGACAGGGATAAAATGTCTGAAGAAGAATTTAATAAAGCAATGAAAGTTAATAAATACCAGGAAGAACTTCGGGAAAAATTCTTAAAGGAAAAGGCGGAAAGCGAGGCGGCCAGCAAGAAAAAAGCTTCCTGACCATCATATTGTTGCGCCACGAAAGGTTAACCTCACAACGTTAAGTGGTATTGATGCGTTACTTGTGTTTTTGTGTTCCCGGTTAGTTGATTATTATGAGAAAAGGAGAAAAGGGTATCCTGGCGGTGATGGGGCTTGCGGTTGTAATTGCGGCCTTATATAAAGGATATACCGCTTCCAGTGTTATCGAAGAAGACAAGGGTATACCTTATTATACAACCGCTTCAGATGAACTGAAAAAAGAAGCACGCACGTTGTTTACAAGATACCAGTGCCACGATTGTCATAGTCTATGGACCAAGCGTAGTATCATGCAATCCGTTCCCGCCCCCCCGCTGGATGGGATGGGGTCATTAAAAGATGAAGAGTGGTTTTTCAATTATTTTTCCGCAGAAAATCCGCAGAGTATCGTACCCACCCGCTTAAAAGAAGAATTTCAAATGCCTTCGCTGGCGCATCTAACATTAGAAGAGCGCCACACATTAGCCAAGTATATGGCCAGCCTCAAGGTAGAGGATTGGTACCTGGAAGAGACCAAAAAGCGAGCCTACGAGAAATTAACGGGTAAAGAGTATAAGCCATGACAAAAGGCAGGTTTATGTCGGGTACACTCGCCGTCATGGTCGGCTGTCTGGTGAATTATGCCGGCGACCGGATATTAGGTGTTCGGTTGGAGTTGGTGCCCATCAATGACCCGCTTGCCATATTCAATGTCCTCTGGGCCATTCAGATATTTATTATTCCTACTATAGTCGGTGTCGCTACGGCATGGGTGTTTGGCCTGGGTGGGAAATGGTTGTGTTATTTCCCGCCTATGATTGTCAGAACCATAGCGTACGTTGAGAGCGATTACCTTCTCGACATTCCGGCGGGCATGACGTTAATGCCGTTTGGGTGGTGGATTTTTTTCGTCATTTTAGCCGTGGAGTGCGCAGCCATTGGGGGCGTTTTCGGTGAAGCGATGATAAAAAGAATCTATGGCCGTACGAGTCCTGAAGAAGCGGAACAAATGTATATCAAGCCAGATGATAATGGTGATAACAAGCCGTCAACCAATAAGTAGTTATGTCATCCAGTAAAAGGCCACGTGTTCATCTTACCGAAGAACAGCGCTTAATACGTAAGCGCTATCTGGTGGCGACGCTGATAACCTGTATTACACTGGCAATGATATTTGGTACTTTTCATGTGGTATCGCTGGGTTCCAACCGCATGGCGGATATGCGTGCGAAAGCGGCGTATGATCTGGAGGAAGAACACAAACACATAAGGGCGGCAGGAGAAGACATTAAACTGCACGAAAAACACGAATCCCAGAAAAAGGCTTCGGCAACCTATATGCTTGCGGAAGTTGAAGCGCTATTGACACCGGAGAAATGGTCCGAATTAAATGCACTGGTGGAAATACCGGCAGGCGAATTTATGATGGGGTCCAGCGCTGAAAGAACCAGCGTACAGAACAAACCCGAGCACAAAGTCATGTTAGGTCGCTACTATATCGACAAGTATCCGGTAACCAATGCGCAATATGCCCGCTTTGTAGCTGAAACGAAACACCGGCCACCCCTGGACTGGGTGAATGGAAAAATTCCGGATCAGAAATATATGCATCCGGTGACCATGGTCTCGTGGTACGATGCCAGAGATTACTGTCAATATGCAGGCAAGCGATTGCCCACAGAGGCGGAATGGGAAAAGGCGGCGAGAGGTCCCCAGGCGAGCCGTTGGCCCTGGGGTAACAAAATGGATCCGCAAAAAGTTAATACTTATTATAATGTCGGTTCGACGACAAATGTTACGCGTTATCCTTCCGGTAAAAGTCCGTATGGTGTTATGGACCTGTCGGGTAACGTGAGTGAATGGACGGCCAGTAATTTTGAGCCCTATAAAGGATCCGATGCGCCCAGGTCGCAATTTACGCCGAAGGCATTGGTCGCCAATACGCCAAAAGACAAGGCAATGAAAATTGGCGAACTGGTGGACCTCGAAGACAGGGTGTTTAAAGTACGTCGCGGTGGATCATGGAAGAGCGATCCATTTGCCACATCGGCATACCATCGCAATTACTCGATGCCCCATTACGCATCTGATTTTTTTGGATTTCGTTGTGCGAAAGATGCAACGGAAACTTCTGCGCAGGCAACAAACTGAGTTAAAGCAGGCTGACCTCAAAAGGCAAGTTATGACCAGAAAAGTATTGAATTATCTGTCTGTGCTATTAGCGGCCATGGTGGGATTTATATCCCAACCAGTAATTGCGGCCGACAGTTACCGTTATTTCCACGTAACGATCGATACGCCGTGGGCAATATTTATTTTTTTGCTGTTAATTATTTTGTTTCCGTTCGTATTAAGCGCAGTTTTGTACTGGTACTTTACTTTCAAAAAGCATAAAGAACAAACAGAAGCCGAATCGGCAGCTACCGAGACCACAACAGAAGAACAGAAAACACCGTAACAATGGCAATAAGAATGTCGGGTTTGGGGGCTTTCCTGGCGCTGATACTCATCGTTTTTTCGGCTACAGCTAGCGCTCAACAACAAGATAACAATAGTGGTTCTCCGGCAGCGTCCGACGAATCACAGGTCATGCAATCGTTCACATCACAAGAAGATGTGGAAAGTGGCCTGGTATCTATCGACGATAAACGAAAACGCCAGATCATGTTTGCCATGGGTATTCCATTGCTGCTGTTTATCATGATAACAGTGGCGCTGGGTATTGCCATGGGTGTTTTCGGTAAAGAGGTCTATGTTGCCCACATGATTTTTGCCGGCTTAAGTCTCACCCTGGCGTTTGGACATGCGATCGTCGGTTTGGTCTGGTTCTGGCCTTTTTGAAGCCAATGTCAGATGCGCGTGCTTTTTATTCTCATATGACACTGTGTCGTCAGCCATGACACGTTCGCTCTCTACTAAATCTCTCCTGTACTCGATACTTTTTTTATATTTTTTATCGGGCCTCACCAGCCTGTCCTATGAAGTGTTATGGGTTCGTATGTTGTCCCTGCAGTTTGGGGTCAGTATTTTTGGTGTTGTTATTACCGTTGCGGTATTTATGCTCGGTTTGGGCGCCGGGAGTTTGTTGGCAACGCATTACTTGCGCTCGGTTGTAAATCCGTTGCGGTTGTTCGCGGTTCTGGAACTTTTTATAGCGGCCGTTTTTTTTCTACTACCGCTACTCCTTGGCACAGTACACAATTTTGTACTGTCTCAGGCCGACTATTCGTCGCTGTATCTCTGGTACGTCTGGCAGTTCGTTATAACGGGGATTGTTTTGTTACTGCCGGCATTGCTGATGGGGGCGGGTTTTCCTCTGATACTAAGATTATTCAGTCATAACTCCACAGCCCTCGGAACCGTCTATGCCGTTAATACGCTGGGCGCTGCGCTTGGTGCATTGCTTCCCCTTGTGTTGCTACCCAGCCTGGGTTGGACGACGTCATTGCACACCATCATTACAATTAGTGTCTCGGTGGCAGCGCTTGC
>JASFMT010000107.1:0-9435 GCA_050117455.1 Gammaproteobacteria bacterium
TATCCAAAAGACCTGGCGCGGCGAGCACAAAAAAGTTTGCGCGAAACGTATCCCACTGCACCTTGCGGATGCTGGTGACTTCGCCACTGACATCCACACCGGCGATTTGATACGTCAACGTATCTCCCAACTGCAGGCCCAATGTTTGCGCAATACCTTCTTCGACGGAAAACTGTTGTGGCTTATCGCCGCTTTCCCCCCACCACTGGCCATTCACCACTTTGTTACCCGTCTGCAGCGAATCCGACCAGGACAGGTTGAATTCCCGTGTCGCCAGCCGCTTGGCACGTTCGCTATCGAGCGACTCCACGTCCAGGGGTTTGCCGTTCACGCTCGCCAGACGGCCACGAACCATGGGATGCAGGCGGGCCTGCTTCAAGCCATTGTCACGGAAGAACGCGCCGACTGCTTCCAGTTGGTCCGGCTGGATATTAATAACAAACCGGTTAGAGGCGTCTTCCGGCAAACTGTCCTGCCACGTCGCCAGCAAATCACCGCGCACTATCCCCAGCAACAATAGCACCATGATACCAACACCAAACGCCACGACCTGCACCACACTGGTTGCCGGGCGGCGCGTAATATTGGCAACCGCAAACCGACGTTCCACGTGCATGGTGGGTAAGGCCCGTTTTAATAACACAATTAACACATAGGCAACACCTGCCAACAAAGCCCCGGTTGCGATGACACCGCCCAATACACTTAATCCCAGTTTCAGGGTGCCTGCCTGCCACAATATCAATACCGCCAGCGCAACAAACCCGGAAAGGTACGATGTGACCGCCATCGGCTTCATGGTACCCAGCTCGCGGCGGATCACGCTTAGCGTGGGCACGTTACGCAACCGCAACACCGGTGGCAATGCAAAACCGATCAATCCCAGCAATCCCACCAGGAACCCCACCAGCACCGGCCATAATGATGGCGCTGGTAAACTTACCAATATCAGGTTACCGGCAATCTGGTACAGGCCGAGATGGGCCAGGTAACCCAGCGCGCAACCGACGGCACTGGCAATAAAGGCGAGCACACTGAGTTGCAACAGAAAAATCCGCGTAATATGAGATTGACGTGCACCCACGCAGCGCAAAATAGCGCACGTATTAAGGTGCCGGTCGGCATAGCGCCGCGCCGCCATGCCGACGGCAATAAACGCCAACAATACGCTGACAATGGCGGATAACCCGAGAAACTGCCTGCCGCGCTCCAGCGCGCTGCGTACTTCCTGGCGCGCATCGCTGACATCTTCCACTTCCTGGCGGTTTTGCAGGTGATCTGACGCCCAGTCGCGAAAGTTTTTCACCTGATCCCTGTCTCCCGCCACCAGTAACCGGTAACGCATGCGGCTGCCTTCCTGCACGAGCCCCGTTGCCTGCAGGTCGGCGAGATTCATCAAGATACGCGGCGCGATACTGAACATGTCACCGCCACGGTCCGGTTCGTAACGTATAAACGCGCCAATGGTAAATGACTTCACGCCCAACTTGATGGAATCACCGACGGAAACACCCAATTGATTCTGTAACCGCGGCTCCACCCAAACCTCATCGCGGTCGGGAATGGTATCGGTAGCTGAACCTGCCGCGAATGGTTGCCGGGAAATTTTCAACTGCCCGCGTAACGGGTAACGATCGGAAACCGCTTTAAGCTCCGCCAGTTGATTGCCGTTGTCAGCCACGGCCATGCTGCGAAAGCTAACCGTTTGCGCAGTATCAAGATCACGTTGTTGCGCCGCAATTTTAAATGCTTCATCTATCGGCTGGCGGGAAACCACACGCAAATCCGCTGCCAGTAGTTCGCTGGCCTGGTAATCCAGCGCCTGGGCTATACGGTCGGTAAAAAACACTACCGAGGTTACACAAGTGACGGCAATTACCAGTGCCGTGCTTAACACACGCAATTCACCGGCGCGCCAGTCGCGGCGCATCATGCGTAATGCTAATCGGTTAATGCGGGGTTTTAATAGTTCGACAGCCACTAGAACTCATCCAACGTTACGGGGTCATTAACTTAGGTTCAAACAACAATCGTTTAAACCAGCTTACCGGCTTCGAGGTTCAGCACGCGCCGACATTTACCGGCCAGTGACTGATCATGGGTTACCAGCACTAAAGTGGTTCCCTGCTCTTCGTTTAATTTAAACAGCAGGTCAATGATTTGCTTGCCGGTACCAGTATCCAGGTTACCGGTGGGCTCATCGGCCAACAGAATTTTCGGTTGCGGTGCAAAGGCCCGGGCAATGGCCACCCGCTGCTGCTCACCGCCGGACAGGTGATGCGGATAATGCTGCAGTCGTTCCTGTAACCCGACGCGTTCCAGCACGCTCAGGGCGCCGGCCTGCACATTGTTCATACCGATGATTTCCATGGGCAACATGACATTTTCCAGCGTGGTCAATGCCGGCAACAATTGAAATGACTGGAATACAAAACCCATTTTCTGGGCTCTTAAGGCGGCGCGGCCGTCTTCGTCGAAGGCAAAGATGTCTTCGCCATCGATAATCACTTTGCCGGTACTGGGTGTATCAAGCCCCGCCAGCAACCCCAGCAAGGTGGATTTTCCGGAACCGGATGGTCCTACCACCGCCACGGTTTCGCCCCGTTCGATGGAAAAGTTGATGTTGTCCAGAATAGTCAGCGGCTCGCTGGCACTTAGATTCAGGTTTGGTACCTGTTTTGTTAAACTCTCGACACTTAAAACGTTATCGGTATCATTTGCAGACATGCAGAAATTATCCTTATTGATCGGTACAGTCTGGCTCATCGGGTTTTTCATTGCACCGGGCTATGCATCACAACAACAAACAGCAAACCAGGCTGCAGATCGCAATCCACCGGTCATTCTCGTATTGGGCGACAGTTTAAGCGCGGCATTTGGCATTGATCAGTCCAACGGCTGGGTGAGTTTATTGCGTCAGCGGTTAATGAATCATGACAATCCGTATCAATTAATCAACGCCAGCATATCCGGAGAAACCACCCAGGGCGGACTGCAACGTCTGCCTGGTTTACTATCAAAATACCAGCCGGCACTGGTGATTCTGGAACTCGGCGGTAATGATGGCTTGCGTGGCCTTGATATTGAAATGATCAAGTCCAACCTGCAATCGATGATTTCGCAAAGCCAGAAAGCTAATGCCAACGTCCTGTTACTGGGTATTCACTTACCGCCCAATTACGGACCGGACTACACCAAGCGTTTTGCTCAAACCTATATAGACCTTGCGCAACACAATAAAATTCCCGTAGTGCCGTTTTTATTGAAAGGCATTGCCAAACGGGAAAACCTCATGCAGCAGGATGATATTCATCCCACCGCTGAAGCACAGTCGATCATTCTTGACAACGTATGGCCGAAACTCAAACCGATGTTAAATTAAAAGCAGTGGGCATTGGAAGGAACGATTCCATAGCATCGATCATCACTGGCGCCCATCACTTGTTGTTTTTATAAACCTTACGTTGAAATAAATCCGTGCGCCGGCTCACCAGGCGGTCCAGAAACAAAACACCATCCAGATGATCAATCTCATGTTGAATGGCGCGGGCTTCATAACCCTCGCATTCATAATGGTGTAATTGACCATGTTCGTCGCAGGCGCTGAGCTTGATAGCTTTGGCGCGGATAACATTGCCGGTGTAATCGGGAACAGACATACAACCTTCACGGCCTTTTTCCATACCCTGCCATTCGGTGATTTCCGGGTTCACTAAAACCAGGCGCCCATGATGTTTAATGTCAGGCTTTGACGATACATCCACGATCACAATGCGCTTGAAATGCGCCACTTGCGGTGCGGCGATGCCTACGCCACCGGGACTGGCTCGCATAGTTTGTTCCAGGTCGCTGATAAAATCACGCAACGTATCATCGAACTGCTCGACCGGTTCGGACAGTTGTTTCAGGCGCGGGTCCGGGACGGTAAGAACTTCCAGGTTTGGCATGGCAGGTCAGCCGATTATCGTGTCGATTTCTTCGAGGTGAGTTTCGATGCCCGGCGCAGATTCATTTTGCAATGCCTTGCGCAATACATCCACGCCGTTGGCCGCATGACCTTCGATATGCATGATATAAACGGGCTTGTCATCACTACCGCCCACATCCGATTCCAGATCGTAAATCTCCAACCCCGCCTTTGCCAGGGTACCGGTAACGTGTGCCACGATACCGGTGCGGTCCGGGCCGTAAACGCTAATGCGTACGTCCGGCTCGCGGTGATCATGTAAATGACCTTCGATTTTGTCCACATGACAATGCAGGCCCAGTTGCTTTGCTATGGCGTCAACAATGTTATTCAATTGCTGCGGCTCGTCGTCATATTGCACCATCAACATGATCGTGAAGTTACCACCGAGCCGGCTCATGGATGCTTCACCAAAGTTACACTGTTCATTGAACAATGCTTCTGTAACCTCGGCGACAATACCGGGACGGTCCCGGCCAACTACCGTTAACATGTACCAGTTGTCCTGCATAATGTGCCTCACCACTGCTATCGTGAATGAATCTTACGCTGTCTTTTTCAACGCAAAGACGCCAGGGCGCAAAGGTTATTGAAAATAAACTTTCGTATTCGACAAAACCAAAATCGAACCTTATCAACTATATACCGCATTCAACAGAACATTACACTTTAGCAATATTTGTATTTGTAGTTTCTTTGCGTCCTCGCGTCTTTGCGTTGAAAATGCTTTCTTCGGACTTATCAATCAATTGTCCTGCATCCAGATCAATGTTGCCATGCGACCAGTTTCCCTGTCACGGCGGTAGGAATAAAATTTTTCATATTGGCTGACGGTGCAAAAACCTCCGCCGTAGATATCGCTCACATTCATGCGTTGCAGCCGTTGCCGGGCCAGTAGATAAATATCCGCCAGCCATTTATCGGTGCCGGGAACAGGCGTAAATCCTTTTTCCGCTTGTGACAGTTGCGAACAGAAAGCCTCTACGACCTCCTCACCCACCTCGAATACGCCGGCGCCTATCGCCGGTCCCAGCCAGGCGAACAGGTTTTCCGGATTACATTTGCCGAAATGCAACAAGGTGCTAATGGTGTTATCAACGACGCCATTGGCCAGACCGCGCCAGCCGGCATGCACAGCCGCGACCGCGGAACCATCGCGCGCGCACAATAGCACCGGCAAACAATCAGCGGTGAGAACAGCACATACCTTGCCGGGTATTGTGGAATAACTGGCATCGGCATGCTGGTTGGAAGTCGTGTCATCATACAACCTGACAACTTTATTGCTGTGGGTTTGATACAGCCAGCAGGGTTCTTCCGGCAACTCCAACAGCTTCACCAGGTGATTGCGATTACGCGCAATGGCAAGCATATTATCCTCGGTGCGATCACCAAGATTCATGGAGGCATACGCACCGTTGCTGAAGCCGCCTACGCGGGTAGTGGTAATAGCGCGGACGTTGGCTGGCGCCGGCCATTGGGGAATTATCCAGTCGTGTAGTTGTTGCATCGTACCTTCAATGATCGTTCTAACAGTGATCGTTGGCTTTTATTGTGTAACAGATTTTTATACCTGGTAACAAGTGAATCAACGCGTTGAGTGTTCCGCGTCCTGCCGGGCCGTTACCACCAAATGCGCCATATCATCAGGCATCGGCGCCTGCCACTGCATCCATTGTTGACTTTGCGGATGCGTTAACCCCAACCGGGCGGCATGCAGCGCTTGCCGTTTAAATGCACGCAACTGTTGTGCAAAGCTGTCGCTGCATTGCGAGGGTATTCGAAGGCGGCCGCTATAAACGGTGTCCCCCACCAACGGATAACCAATATAAGCCATATGCACGCGAATTTGGTGAGTTCGGCCGGTATCGAGTTTGACATCAACCAGGGTATGGGCACGGAACCGCTCAGCCACCCGATAATGGGTAATGGCCGGTTTGCCGTTGTCCCGAACCGCCATGCGCAACCGGTTGGAGGGATGTCGGCCAATGGGCGCATCAACGGTGCCACCGGCAGTCATCACGCCGTTACACAATGCCACGTATTCGCGCCTGACCTCACGTGACTGCAGCTGCTCAACCAGCTGTTTGTGCGCTGGCAGGGTTTTGGCAACCACCATTAAACCACTGGTATCTTTATCAAGGCGATGGACGATACCGGCGCGTGGCACGCCGGATAATCCCGGTGAGTAATGTAGTAAGCCATTACTTAAGGTGCCATGCCGGTTACCCGCACCGGGGTGAACCACCAGGCCGGGAGGTTTGTTAACCACCAGGATGTGATCGTCTTCAAAGACAATATCCAGGGCAATGGCTTCGGGCTGCCACTGGTTCTCTTCATCGATGACGATTTCCAACTCCACCAGTTCGCCGCCAAGCACGGCGTCTTTCGGTTTTAGCTGTTTGCCATCCACCAGCACCAATCCGTCCCTGATCCATTTTTGCAGGCGGGAGCGGGAAAAATCCGGGAATAATTCCGCCAAAACCTGGTCTAACCGCCTGCCGGCGTACTGATCTGGTATAATAATGTTGAGTTGGTCTTCTATGGAAACTGCTCCAGTTGTTCCGTTTTGTCCAGCGGATCGCGCCAGGTCACCGGCTGTTGTCTGCCGCGGCAATAAACCATGCATTATACCATTATTTAACAGCCGGATTTGGCGTAAAATTGGCATCCGCATCTGTTGCATAGTCGTTTAAAATAATGCCTTTGCAGATTTGAGAATTAATAAAGGGTTAGGTATTTACACCATGCTTTACAATATTGGTAACACAATAAATTCCCGTCGTCCCGCCCGCTTACCCGCTAAATGGCCGGCAATAATAGTACTTGCCCTAATGGTCATTGTACTGGGAGGATGCTCGACGACCGGTGAAAACGAAGAAGGCTTCAAAAGCTGGCCGGCAGAGAAACTTTATAAAGAGGCCAAACGCGAAATGGACGCCGGTGATTACGAATTGGCGATTGAATACCTCGAAACCCTCGAAGCCCGTTATCCTTTTGGAAAGCTTGCCGAACAGGCACAGCTGGAAACCGCATACGCCTATTACAAATTCCAGGAATATGATTCCGCCATCGCCGCAGCGGACCGCTTTATCAAGCTTCACCCCCGCCACCCCAAGGTGGACTATGCCTACTACCTCAAAGGACTGGCGGCGTACCACAAAAATGACACACCGTATGATGCGATTTCACCACAAGACCCGTCGGAACGGGACCCCGGCTCCACCCGGGATTCCTTTAACTACTTCGCCGAGCTGGTGAAAAAATTTCCCAAAAGCAAATATGTACCCGATGCCATTGAGCGCATGAAGTATCAACGCAACGTGCTGGCCAACCATGAAATCCACATTGCCCGCTATTACATGAAACGCGGCGCCTACGTAGCGGCCGCCAATCGCGCCAAATATGTGGTGGAGAATTATCCGCAGACACCAGCTGTCGCTGGCGCGTTAAACGTATTAACCGAAGCATATACCAACCTGGAAATGCACGACCTTGCCGCCGATGCGAAACGGGTTCTGGAATCAAACTACCCCAACTTTAAGGCGAACAGCGTTCAGGACTAGCGAGATTCCCTTTAATGGCCACACTCTGTTCAGCCGTTATTCCAAAATCGGTTTATAAAAAACGCGCTAATTAGTAGCGCGTTTTTTATAGATCCTTTAGATGCTTTAATCTTCGGTTACAAGTATTACAAAGCGTCACTGTCCGTTTCGCCGGTACGAATTCGGATGGCCCGGCCAACGTCAGTGATAAAAATCTTGCCATCACCAATTTTGCCAGTGCGGGCCGCATCGGTAATGACTTCTACACAACGATCTACCTGATCATCATTAACAATCGTTTCGATTTTCACTTTCGGTAGAAAATCCACCACGTATTCCGCGCCGCGGTATAATTCCGTATGGCCTTTCTGGCGGCCAAATCCCTTTACCTCCGTGGCCGTCATACCGGTAATACCAATTTCGGACAATGCCTCACGAACATCGTCCAGCTTGAATGGTTTAATGATGGCTTCAATTTTTTTCATTTTGACCCTCGTCGTTTTGGCGCTTCCCATTGACAGGTACTGGTTAAATACGGCCTTGTATGTTTGTTATGGTTTGGTTCTGCGAGCCAGATGCTGTCATCCCGGCTATAGTCGTCATTATAATGATTTCATCGTGGCGAAAAACGGTTTTTCCGTAAAAAAAGGCTTAGTGAATAAATTCTATTCAGGACAGGCTCATGAAAAGCTTTTAAATCCCGAGGTGATCGGTACCCGCCGGTCCCTGCTAAATGCGCGGCGCGTAATGCGGACTCCCGGTGCCGCCTGACGCCGTTTATACTCATTTAGATCCACCATCTTGATCACCTGCTCCACTACCGTGCGATCATAGCCCGCGTTGACGATCTCGGCAATGGACTTGTCCTGTTCCACGAACAATTCCAGGATACCGTCAAGTTCGCCGTAATCCGGCAAGGAATCGGAATCCTTCTGGTCCGGCGCCAGTTCCGCCGACGGCGCACGATGGATTACCCGTTGCGGAATTACCGGCGAACGGGTGTTGCGGTATTCCGCCAGCCGGTACACGAGTGTTTTGGGCACATCCTTTAAGGCGTTGAAGCCGCCGGCCATATCGCCGTAAAGGGTGGCATATCCCACCGCCATTTCACTTTTGTTACCGGTGGTTAATACCAGCTTGCCGGATTTATTGGACAATGCCATTAGCATCATACCGCGGCAGCGGGCCTGGATATTTTCTTCCGTTGTATCGACGGCCTTGCCGGCAAACTCTTCCCGCAACACATCAAGCGCAGCCTGAAACACCGGTTCAATGGACAGCTCATGGTAACGCACGCCCAGGTTCTGGGCTTCTTTTTTGGCATCTTCGAGGCTGATTTGAGAGGTATAACGTGATGGCATCATCACCGCTTCGACACGCTCGGGACCAATGGCATCCACCGCAATGGCCAGCGTCAAGCCCGAATCAATCCCGCCCGACAACCCGATGATGAGCCCCGGAAAACGGTTCTTTTCCACATAATCCCTTACACCCAATACCAATGCCTGATAAGTTGTTTCAACTTCCGAATGAGGCTCGGCCACTTTACCCGGCACCGGCGTCACTTTACCGTTGTCAGCAACTTTAAACTCACTAATGAAGACCTCTTCATCGAACGCCGGCGCACGGAAACAGACCTTGCCGGCGGCATCCATCACAAAAGAGTCGCCGTCAAATACCAGTTCATCCTGACCACCGACGAGGTTAACGTATAATACGGGTAGTGGGTTTTCCTTGATACGCTGCTGGACAACCGCCTGACGTTCCCGCGATTTATTGAGGTGATAGGGGGACGCGTTGACATTAATAATAAGCTCAGCACCTGCTTCGGCCACTTGCTGAATGGGACCGGCAAACCAGATATCCTCACACACGGTCAAGCCAACGGGAACGCCCTTTATATTAACGACGCAGGGTTCACTA
>JASFMT010000108.1:0-9428 GCA_050117455.1 Gammaproteobacteria bacterium
CTCCAAGATCCTGGGAGCAACCTTGATTATCGTCGGACTGCTCTTATTAACCCTGGTTGTACTTGGATTTTGGGGTAATGTATTTTATGGTTAACTAACCGGGTTAAACAGTAAAGTCAATTGTTCACTATAATCACAATAACTTGTTTCGAGGCGGCTTATGAGATTTCGGCTAATGAAATTGGCAGTAACGGGCATTTTTTTCACCACAATGATGTTGCTGGGCTGCACCGGTCAACAACAACCTGCCCGGCCCAAAATTGACCTGCAAGCCGGGAAGAGCGTCGCGCAAAATAGTTGCAAAGGATGCCATGGACTGGACGGTAAGGGCGCCACTGATGACATTCCCAATCTGGCGGCGCAGTTACAGGAATATCTTGTAGCCGCGATCGACGCCTATCGCGAAGGGAAACGTGAACATGCCGCCCTGAAGGATATTATGGGCAAATTAAGTGACGCTGAAACGCGCAACGTTGCCGCCTATTATGCCAGCCTGGAACCGGTATCCATCGACGATAAACCCGTAGAGGATATCGCCATCAAAGGTAAAGCCGCCGCCGCGGCCTGTGCCAAGTGCCACGGCAAAGGTGGTAATAGCACCACACCCGGCATTCCCAATCTGGCGGGACAACAACCCGGTTATTTTATCTCCTCTGTCAAAGACTATATGGACGGCAAGCGCCACATGGAAAGCGACGAGAAGAAGGAAATGATCGCGGCGCTCAATAATGTCGACGTTGAAGCCATGGCGCTTTATTTTGCATCCCAGGCGCCGGATAAACGGGAACCGCCCGCCTTTGGCGACGTCAAAGCCGGCGAACCGTTAACCGCGACCTGTGGTGGTTGCCATGGCGCCGCAGGAATCAGCCACGATGACGATATTCCTACCCTCGCTTCCCAGGAACCACAATACCTGGTTGAAGCCATCAAGTCCTACAAAACTCGGGACCGCAAACAGGAAGACATGCATGACTTTCTGACAAACATTAGTAAAGAAGGTATCGAAAACATTGCCGCGTATTATGCCGTACAGCCGGGCGAGCCAGCGGAGACCAAAACCATCTCCATGAAGCAACTGGCGGAAAAATGTGACCACTGCCATGGCCCCGGGGTGGATAACCCAATGATGATCATCCCCAAAATACGCGGTCAAAACAAAGACTACCTGGCTAAGGCCCTGCGCGCCTATCGTGACAATGAACGCCACAGCTCACCCATGCACAAAATGAGCTTGCCATACAGTGAAGCGGTTATCGAAAGCATCGCGGCCTGGTACGCGAGCCAGCCACCCGCTAAGCAGCAGCAATAAAAAACCGCCGTAGGGTGTGCAATGCACACCCTACAGCCAAACAACCGCCACTACCTGTTACGTTAACGATTCCGCCAGTTGATATGCGTTGGCAACGCAATCATTCAATGCAACACCTTTGTAAGCATTGCCCGTCAGAATCAGGTTCGGATATTTTTTTAACGTCTTTTCGATATCCGCCAGCCGTTTTGCATGCCCCAGGTTGTATTGCGGAATGGATTTATCGTGCCGGTAGGATTTTATGAAGTCCGGTGTTGCATCCACGCCCATGATGCTCGCCAGCTCGGCGCGCACAGTATCAACAAGCTTTTGCTGATCTTCAACAGCGTAGTCGGCAGCCCTGGCACCACCCACCATCGTGCGCAGTAACACCTGGCCCTGCGGTGCGCGGTTGGGGAATATACTGACATCCCACAGAGTACCCAGAATTTTTTTACGTTCGCGCGACGGTACCAGGAAGCCAAATCCGTTTAAGTCATGCTTAATCTTGTTGCGCTGGTAGCCCAGGCAACAGATAGCCAGTGGTGGATAAGGGATCTCAAGCAATCGCCCTGATATGTCAGGGGCAAGTTCTTTCAGAATACTCGCCTGGGCGTAAGCTGGAACCGCGAGAATGACACGTTCTGCCTGATAACGTTCACCGTTCGATAAATGCAGGTCGTAGTGGTCACTTTCCCGGGTTAGCCCTTCCACGGTGCTCCCCAGGCGCAAACGCTCTCCCAGTACACCCGCGATAGCATCACTCATTTCGGACATACCGTTATAAAACGACGTCAGCTTACCCGACGGCCCGGCCTGCGGCTTATCGCCCCGCTTTTCTTTGGCGGCTTTCATTTGCAGCTTAATCAGTCCAATAATCAGACTGCGGTATTCCGTTTCAACTTCCTTGATCCGGGGAAAACAACTGTTGACACTCATTCGGGAGGGATCACCGGCAAATACGCCTGAAGCCATGGGATCAATCAGTTTTTCAAACGCTTCCCGGCCCAGCCGCCGAACAGCAAACTCTTTCAGTGTTTCTTCTGTCTTACCCGCCCCTGGAATAAGCGTTTCCATTGCCATTCTCAGTTTGCCCGGCCAACTAATGAGATCCGATTTCAGAAATGCCGGTGGCGACCCCGGCAATTCTTTTAATTCATGGTTGGAGTAAACGAAACGATGCCGAGACGCATCGTAACTGACCACCGGTGAAAGATTCAGCGAGTGGGCCAGTTCGAGCGTTTTCGGTTTGCTATCAAGAAAAGCATTGACGCCCCATTCACACAGGTAACCTTCTGGGGTCTTCTCGCTCCAGATTTTACCCCCGGGTCGATCGGCTGTTTCCAGTACGTGAAGATCCATTTCCGGCTGCCTGGCCAATAACGCATAGGCCGTTGCCAGCCCCGAAATACCAGCTCCCACAATCACCGTTTTCATTTTATTGCTACCATTGTTTTGATCATCCCATTAGACAGACAAAAAACAGGGCGATCACTGATCGCCCTGAATAGCGTACATCTACGTACGGAGGAGATTAACTTATTCGAACATATCAGCCACGGTACTATCGTACCATCCCTGGGCATATACCGCTTCCATGTTGCGGAACGTTTCATCCACTTGCTTGGGACTGCCACCGCCCGCACCTTTTACCGGTGTAATACCCTTGTCCGTGATACGATAGACCGCTGCAACGGAAATACCATACTCGGGCCCTACAAAACTGTAGCACGTGTTGACGTAGGAAGGCTCCGGCATTTTCAAACCGCCTAAAGCAGCAACCACGGCAGCGGCACAAACCTTACCCTGACTGCCCGCGGCGTAAGCCGATTTTGGCATTTTACCGGCTCTCGCTGAATCGCCAATGACATGTATGTCCTTATGGATCGTGGATTCAAACGTCCGTTGATTCACCGGACACCAGCCGGAATCATCCGCCAGGCCGGTTCGCTGCGCGATGGTACCGGCACGGTGTGGCGGAACAACATTGATAACGTCACCTTCATAGGTAAAGTCGTTGTTGTTTTCCACCAGTTTAGCCTTGGTGTCGACACGAATCACGGTACCCCCGGCCGACTTGGACACCCACTCAATCATGCCCGGATACAACGTTTCCCAGCCATTGGTAAACAGTGACTGCTTGGAAAACTTGTCCTTGGCATCCAGGATAAGAATCTTGGATTTCGGCTTGTGCTTCTTGAAGTAATTGGCAATCAAACTGGCCCGTTCATAGGGTCCCGGTGGACACCGGTAAGGATTAGCCGGCGCCACGATAATAGCAGTACCGCCATCTTTCATGCTTTCCAGTTGCCTGCGCAGTAACAGAGTTTGTGGGCCCGCTTTCCAGGCATGGGGAAACTTCTCGCTGGCAGCCTCGTCATAGCCTTTGATTTTACCCCAGATAAATTCAATACCCGGTGATACCACCAGTTTATCGTATTCAAGGGATTTACCACTCTTAAGCTTAACGGTTTTCTTGGCCGGATCGATCTCTGTTGCCATATCGTTCACGACGTTAACACCATGCCGCGCTGAAAGTTTATCGTAACCGTGGGTTATTTCATCGATACGTTTCAGGCCACCGATAACCGTGTTGCTAAACGGGCAGGTGACGTACTTCTTCTTTTGCTCTACCAGCGTTACTTCGACACCTGGCGCCAGTTTACGGATGTACTTGGAGCATGTCGCACCACCGTATCCTCCACCGATCACCACCACGCGGGATGTCGCCCTGCCGACTTTAGGCATCGCGATCATTGGCCAACCCATGGTACCCAGCGCAGAGGCAGTGGATACGCCAGCTATTTTAATAAAGTCTCTTCGCGTATAGTTACTCATAACTGCCTCCTCATTTCTTTTTGCCGATTTTTTCATTGCAATAGGTACCGAAAAACCCGGCAATCAACTGTATCTCATCATCGGTATAGCCTTTCACGTGCCGGCCCATCACCGTAGAGAACCTTGTTCCATCGCGGTATTCCTTCAACGCTTTTTCGATGGCATCGGGTTTTTTACAATAAATACTGGGAATGGAACCCGGGCTAATGCCGTTGGTCCCGTGACAACCGGCGCAAGTGTAGCTAAGCATTGCCGCTCGGCTTAGTTCGTCAGATTGCGCCTGCAACGGCAACAACAAACAGGCCATACCAACCAGGCATAGCCCTATATACCCTGTCATCCTGATAGATCTCATGGTCATCCTCCTTTAGCTGCTTGTACTGCTGGTGTTCTTAGTTATTATTAAAAAGCACTATTATTGAATTAATTCAATCAATGAAAGATTCGGTTTGCACGGGCCGGAAAATAGCCTTGGTATCGGGAAATATAAAAGACTGAGGAATACCCTTGGGCAAATGATTGCACTTGCCCGAAAATTTGCCTGGTGTGACTCTCTTTACGATCGAAACTCGTCGCTGCCTGGATCATCGCATCTTTCCTGATACTGCCTGTCAACAGCTTGTTTTATTTGGGCTGGTTTCCGCTACCCACCCCCTGCAAGCACAGGATTTTATTAAACCGCAGCTGACTAAAAAGAACTATGAGCTGGATCAAACTATCAAACCAATATAACCATCAATCATCATTATTATTAAGTCGTGGAACAGACTCTAACAAACCAGCGACGTACAGTTGGCGCTTCATCGTGGCAATCACCACGCTTTACAAACCAGGGGACAAACACACAAGAAAAAGGGGAGCGTATAAGGCTCCCCTTTTTTTGTAGTATTTTTCCTAACTTTTACGTCAGCTTAATGCATGCTTATGAAACTTTTTTGTTACTCTTTTTTACCATCACTTTTTATGGCACTTATTGCAATTATCTTTTGCCGGCCAGGCCTTGCCACCTTCTTTATGACAGGTAAAACAATAGTTGCCCTTTTCGTGATCCTGCATGGTGATCTTGGCGACACCTTTTTTCTGTTCAAAAGGTTTGGGGTGACAGCCATCACACATCACCCCTTTTGCTGGGTGGGTATTACCGTCCAAGACGACTTTCCCCATGGGGCTCTTGGTAAATTCGATTGTCTGGCCCGGCGGAATTGCGTAACTGGGTAAAGCAAGACCGACCAATAATCCTAATGCGATAGCCATCCCGATTTTCTTCATATCACAGCCTCCTTGACGAAATTTTGTCTACATATTGCCACTATTGATGGTGTATTTAATTGACATAACGCAACAAAGCGTTTTTGTCCTTTCAATCTTCATGAATGCTAATTTAGCGAATACCATCCCAGCAGCCACAGGCAATTGATGGCATGTATTGTCAGTGTAAGCTTTATGGCGCCTTCCATTAGTTGAGCCTGGTTGTCCCAGCGCATGATAGCCCGGCTGGCGATTGCAGCTGGAATTAACAGCGTGCCTGGAATGATCATGATCAGCGGCGATAGATAGTTAAGCCATACAGCCCACGCCAGCGTCCCAACTGCCACGAAGCTCAGTAACAGATACAGCGCCGCCGTAAATGTGAGCCCGAACTTAACCACCAAAGTATTCTTGCCGGCGTTGCGATCCGCGGTGCGATCCGGGACTTCATTAACAAGAAGGATATTGACGACCCAGATGCTCACCGGCACGGACAATATCAGCGCTTCCCAACTGAAAGTACTGGTTTGCAGCCAGGCAGCTCCAACCACAGGCAATACCCCAAAACCGATACCCACGGCGGATTCGCCAAGACCGCGCGATGCCAGTTTCAGGGGCGGAGCTGAATAGGTCACGCCCAGTAACAGGCCTGTAAGGCCGAATACCAGAACCATAAACCCTTGATGGAATATTAAGGCCACACCAAGCAACGCGCTCATAACGAGCAATAGTTGTCCCCAGCGGCGCATTTGCTGGTTGTTGAGAATTTCATCCTGAATGAAACGCGAACCGCCGGTAAAAGGAAAGATACGCGTTTCATTATCGCGATCGGTACCGTTGAGATCGTCATAGACATCATTCAGAACATTGACACCGGCATGGGCCAATATCACCGAGAATAACGCCAGTATGAATGCGATGACATCAAACTGCTCCGCATTTTGTACACCAATAGCCGTACCCAGCAGAACCGGCAACAGGGACGCCGTTAGAAACATGGGGCGCACGGCCAGCAGGTATTTTTTTACCAGCGGATCACCCGGTTCAACGATATTGCTTTGTGACGATGACAATGTCTTTCTCCAAATTCGCGTTTAAACTATCAATAATGGGATCCTGACGAATAAACCGCCTTTACCCGGGCCTTGAAACGATCCAGCAATGAGCCCTGTGTATGATTCATCAAGCTCTGCAAAAACCGATAGGCTGGCCCGGGCACCTTATCGGAATGCATCCGAAGCGATACGCGTGTCTTGTTATCCCCGGCAGGCGCCAGCGACCACCGGGTCTCGAGATTGGCAAACGGGCCGTTGATCGAATGAATCGTAATATCATCAGGCGGATCAAACGTCGCCCTGGATTCGAACCGCCAGCTGATAAACGCCATTCCCACTTGCTGCTCCACCTGCAGGGTATTCCCGTCCCGGCGCATAATCTTAACCCGCTGCCATCCCGGCAAAAACTCCGGGTATCGTTCGATATCCGAGATAACGTCAAAGACCTGCTGTGGTGTATAGTCAAATACGGCTGAGTCATCGTATTCCATAAAACGGGCATCAACGCTTGCAAAGGCTGTCACTTGATTGAACTCCATCAATACAACTACCTTTGACAGCAGCAGATGTTACTGGCGATGCCATTTCCTGAGACTAATACCAAGAATTAAAACGGCTAATGCCAACAACAAAAGCAACACATGAGCCGGCTGCGTAATCAGGTGCAGCAATCCATCCACAACCCCCATCTTATGGTCGCTGCTGACATGTGCACTGACCGGAACGGCGATTGCCATAAGTGAAATGACCGCAGGTAATAGATAAAAAAAGCGCCCAACCATAAATGACCTCCCGGATTAACCGTTAACAGGATTTTTTACACCGCTTTCACTTTAATTAACTCTTCACCATCGGGGTCGGTGACATGCACCGCGCACGCAATACAGGGATCAAAGCTATGAATGGTGCGTAAAATCTCAATGGGCTGCTTGGGATCGTGCAGCTTGTGTCCCACCAAGGCCGCTTCATAGGGACCGGGCTGTCCCTCGGCATCACGCGGTCCGGCATTCCAGGTACTGGGAACCACCGCCTGGTAGTTGGCAATTTTACCATCACGGATCACGATCCAGTGCGACAATGCACCCCGGGGCGCTTCGGTGTATCCGGCCCCCTTTGCTTCCCGCGGCCAGGTGGATGGATCCCACATCGCTTCATTGAAGGTACGCACATCGCCATTTTTGATGTTAGTGATTAACTGATCGAGCCAGCCCTGCATGGTATCGGCAAACACCTTGGTTTCCAGGGTGCGGGCGGCTGTACGTCCCAACGTTGAAAAAAGGGCCTGAACCGGGACGTCCAGGGTTTTCAATGTCATATCCACCAGCTCTTTCATTTGCTCATGACCACTGGCATATAACATCAATGCCCTGGCCAACGGACCCACTTCCATGGGTTTGCCGCGCCAGCGTGGTGACTTTAACCACGAATAGGATTTGTCGACATCGAGGTGCTTATAAGGAGGTTCCGGGCCATCGTAGTTAAACTCTGTTTCGCCATCGTAGGGATGCAATCCCTGGTCTTTACCGCCACTGTAGTTGTACCAGGAATGGGAGACGTACTCCTGAACCTGTTCAGGGTCATCCAGGTCCAGTTCATGGATCGTGGAAATATCCCGATTCAATATTACGCCACGCGGCACCATCAAACCGGAAACGTCGTTGGCTGACCCGGATGGAAAATCGCCATAGCACATGAAATTGCCGACGCCTTCACCCTGCGACGCCCAGTCTTTATAAAAACCGGCAATGGCCAGGGTATCCGGTACATACACCTGGTCCACAAAGGTTTTCATCTTGTTAATAACATCCTGTATGATTTGCAGGCCGGTCTGGTTCAATGCCGTGGCATCGGCACCTGCCGAACCGCCGGAGGCATGAATGCTGATCGCTGTCGGCGCGCCGCCCACCAGGAAGTTGGGGTGCGGATTCTTGCCACCCAGTACCGCATGCAAGCGGGCAACGTCACGCTGCCACGCCAGTGCTTCCAGGTAATGTGCAACGGCCATCAGGTTTGCCTCGGGCGGTAACTTGTAGGCCGGATGCCCCCAGTAACCGTTGGCAAAAATACCCAGTTGTCCGCTTTCAACGAACTCTTTTATCCGCTTCTGGGTATCGGCAAAATAGCCCGGTGATGACTTGGGATAGGATGGACTCACCGATTGTGCCAGTTCCGATGTTGCCTTGGGATCCGCCTTAAGTGCGGAAACAATATCCACCCAGTCCAGTGCATGCAAATGATAAAAATGCATGACATGATCATGAACATACTGCGCGCCGATCATCAGGTTGCGGATGAGCTGTGCGTTGGGTGGAATTGTATAGTTAAGGGCGTCTTCAACAGCCCGCACTGACGCAATGCCATGTACCAGTGTGCACACACCACAGATCCGTTGCGCAAACGCCCACGCGTCACGGGGGTCGCGGTCGCGTAATATAATCTCTATACCGCGCACCATGGTTCCCGAAGAATAGGCCTCGGTAATGTCGCCGCCATCATTGGTTTGCGCTTCGATACGCAAATGTCCTTCGATGCGGGTAATGGGATCGACAACCACGCGTTCATTCATAATCGTGCTCCTGTAGCTTCCGGCTATTGCGACTCGTCAAGGTAATTGGCCAGCGTTTCCGTTAATCCAACGACTTCGATATTTTCCATGTGATAATGCTCGAGACCTTCCTCAAGCATATTGCGGCAGTTGGAACAGGCCGTCACAATGCGATCGACTTTAATGTCATCCAGTTGCTGCTTTTTACGGCTGAACACATCAAGACGGCGCTCCTCAGCACGTTCATTGGCGCTAACACCGCCACCGCCGCCGCAACACCAGCCAAATTCACCATGCTCATCCATTTCCACAAAATTGTCTGCAAATTCATTGATTAGGTTTCGTGGTTGTTCAACAATGCCGCCCCGGCGAGCAATTTGGCAGGGATCATGGTATGTCATGCGAGTATTGTCCTTGCCTGTGGTCTTTAACTTGCCCTGTTTGCGCAAATCGT
>JASFMT010000109.1:0-9418 GCA_050117455.1 Gammaproteobacteria bacterium
TTACTATGCGGGCTGGGTTTTTAAGGGCAACCGCTGGTTGCGAAACGTGGGTGACTACTGGCCGAGGTTTGAGCGTGCGGTATGGGATAACGACGATCGGTGGCTGTTGACCGGTGATCGGCAAAAGACTTATGACGCAACGTTGCTGCCGACCACTTTTGTCCATCCCAGGCTGGTCATCGTGAACCTGCTGTTACCGGACATGCCGTGGTATAGCCGTTATCGTTCAATGATTTTTGTGCCGGATAATATCGACCCGCAAACTTTCAGGCGCTTGCGGATACGTCTTCGATGGTATAGCCCTCAGGCTCTTGATAATTCGGCGGCGTTAAAATAGTGTCCTGCGGCGGCTCACTGGTATCGGGTTTCGGATAATCCAGGGTATAGTGCAGGCCACGGCTTTCCTTGCGTGCCATGGCGCAACGGATAATCAGTTCCGCTACTACGACCAGGTTACGCAACTCGATCAGGTCGTTGCTTACCCGGAAATTGCTGTAATATTCAAAAATTTCTTTCGACAACAAATTTACCCGCCGCATGGCCCGTTCCAGACGCTTGTTCGTGCGCACGATTCCAACATAGTCCCACATAAAATGACGCAACTCGTCCCAGTTATGGGCCACGACGATTTCTTCATCGGAGTCGGTCACGCGGCTTTCATCCCAGTCCGGCAACCTCGGGTACGAAGGTTTAGATTTTAACTGACTGTTGATGTGTTTCGCCCCAGCGGCGCCAAATACCAGGCATTCCAGCAGGGAGTTGCTGGCCATGCGGTTGGCGCCATGCATGCCGGTCCACGCTGTTTCACCAATGGCGTATAAACCGTCGATATCCGTTTGTCCATGCTGATTGGTGATGACGCCGCCGCAGGTGTAATGAGCGGCCGGTACCACCGGTATGGGTTCCCGGGTCATGTCGATGCCGAACTTCAGGCAGCGTTTATAGATGGTGGGAAAGTAGGATTTAATAAATTCCGCCGGCTTGAAACTGATATCCAGGTAAACACAGTCGAGACCGCGTTTTTTCATTTCATGGTCAATGGTGCGGGCCACGATATCCCGCGGCGCCAGTTCAGCCCGGGGATCGACTTTCTTCATAAAGCGCGTGCCGTCGGGCAGCAGCAGGTGCCCACCTTCACCGCGCACCGCTTCTGAAATCAAATAGGACTTGGCATGGGGGTGAAACAGGCAGGTGGGGTGAAACTGAATGAACTCCATGTTGGCGATTCGGCAGCCCGCCCGCCACGCCATGGCAATGCCGTCCCCCGTGGAGACATCGGGGTTACTGGTATACAAATATACTTTGCTGGCACCACCACTGGCCAGCACCACTTTGTGGCCCTGAAAGGTTTCGGTGCGTCCGGTTTTTTTGTTGTGCACATAAGCACCCAGCACTTTTTGCGGTTGCTGTTCGAGTTTCGCGTTGGTGATCAGGTCAATGGCAATGTAATCTTCGAATATGTGAATATTAGAATGTTCTTTTGCGCGGGCGATCAGGGTTTTTGACAACGCGTGGCCTGTGGCATCTTTGGAATGTATGACCCGGCGGTGGCTGTGTCCGCCTTCACGGGTGAGGTGATACTCGGATTCATTGTTGCCGTCTTCAACGTGGGTAAATGGCATCCCAAGATCGATCAGCCAGTCAATTTCTTCCTTGCTGTGTTCCGCGATATAGCGGACCACCGACTCCCGGCACAGCCCGGCGCCGGCGTTCAGTGTATCTTCCACAAAGGAATCCACGGAGTCCGTGGTATCGATGACCGCGGATATGCCACCCTGGGCGTACCAGGTACTGCCGGCATGGAGGGTTTCTTTTGAAATCACGGCGACCTGGTAGCGGGAATCTAATTGCAGTGCCAGGGTCAAACCGGCAGCCCCACTGCCCAGGATGACGACGTCGTAGCGATGGGTCGGTGTCATTATACTTGAGTTAACTCTCTGTTTGTTATAGGGTATTTGGCGCTCGTGCTGTCATTCGACTGCCATTTTACGCTGATTGGGCTAAATGCGGAACATTTCCGTGCATAAAGGGTTAAACAGGCGAAAACATGGCGTAAGGCCGTATTGTATGTACAATACGCGTAGCCACGACGAATGACTGTGAGAAACACGGTTCAACGTGGTACCGGAAATTAAAACGTCGAAAATAAGATAGCCGCCGATGTATCGCCCGCGATGTGTCTCAGTGAACTGAACAAATTTGGGCGCCGTGCAACAATGGACCGACGGCTGCGCGAACTATCTTATGATCGAATTGTCTACGAAATTAAGGCAAATGGAGTATGCCTTGCTATATAAGGGGTTTTGGCCCAGATGGCCGAAAAACAAGTGGATCAGGCGCTCGTCGAGCGTGTACAACGAGGAGATAAATCAGCTTTTGATGTTCTTGTGCGTAAATACCAGCATAAGGTTGTCAAACTAATATCTCGTTATGTCAAAGATCAGCAGGAAGTTTATGACGTTGCGCAGGAAGCTTTTATAAAGGCTTACCGGGCGCTGCCGAAATTTAGAGGTGATAGCGCGTTTTATACATGGATGTATCGTATCGCAATCAATACGGCGAAAAATTATCTGGTGGCCCAGGGGCGTCGGTTACCAAGCACCGATATCGAGGCCCAGGACGCTGAGCAATTTGAGGGCGATTCCGCCCTGAAAGAGTATGCAACGCCGGAAAGCATGTTGCGCCGGGATGAAATTCAGGAAACGGTGTTCCGCACCATTGAGAATCTACCGGACGATTTACGCACCGCGATCACGTTGCGAGAAATTGAAGGACTCAGTTACGAAGAAATTGCCGAAGCCATGGATTGTCCGGTGGGAACAGTAAGATCCCGTATATTCAGGGCTCGGGAAGCAATCGATAAAACACTCCGACCGCTAGTCGGTTAAATTGACAGTACGCAGGGTGATGTAACAATGACAACTGAAATCGATAAAGACGAACTATTATCCGCATTTGTTGATGGTGAGCTAAAACAAGAATACAGCGAACGAATTATCAACAGTCTTCACCAAAATCCCGAAGCGAAATCCTGTTTTGAACGCTATCAATTAATTAGCGATGCCATGCGCAATCAGCTGCCGCCAGCGATGAAACGGGATTTTGTCAATTGTGTCATGAACGCGATTGAATCAGAACCTCTTGTATTTGCTCCCGCTGCCATCACCTCTTCGAAAAAATCCGGATTTACCCGACACCTGACCAACAAAGCCGCCGGTTTCGCGATTGCCGCATCCGTCGCCACTCTCGCGGTCATCGGGGTGCAGTCACAATATCAGCAGGATGCACCGAAGCAAGTTGCCACCATGCCGGATAACAGTGAATTTGTCAGGCTGGCCAAAGAGCCATCGTCCAGCGCCAATACAACAATGCCGCCGCTAATGATGCAACAGCCACAAAGCGGTTTTTCAACAGCGTCATCCAGTCTGGGTCAAAGACAGATCACTCAGGCCAGGCCTAATAGAAAAATTAATCCCCAACTACATCAATATATTGTTATTCATAGCCAACAGGCTTCAGGTGCAGGGATGCATGACATCATTTCTTCTGCACGGTTAGTATCATCGCCTGAGCATCAGAATTTGGACCAGGTTCAACGGTGAGATTCGTCGCATTACTGGCAGGCTTCATTGCTTTTTCCAGTGCCGGGGCAGACCAAAGTGTAAACTCGGCGCTTGCGCTCCTCGATAAAATGGGCGATGCCCTGAAAACACTGAACTATCATGGTACGCTGGTCTATTTGCATAATGGGTACGTGGAATCCCTGAAACTTGTTCATCGGCAGGATAAAAACGGCGAATCCCAGCGTGTTATGCATTTGAACGGCGGTGCCCGGGAGGTTATTCGCAACAACGACGTCGTGACCTGTTATATGCCGGATAGCCAGTCAGTATTCGTGGAAAAGCGCCGTTTCAATAATCATCTACTGGCTCGATTGTCGAAGAATTTTGATGAATTTACCGGTTACTACGGTTTTGCCGTGGATGGCACGGGCCGTGTCGCCGGCCGGAACGCCACGATAATCGCAATAAACCCCAGGGACGGGTATCGTTACGGCTACCGGTTCTGGGTGGACAATGATACCGGCTTGTTACTGAAATCTGATTTACTAGGTGCCGACGGTAACATTCTCGAACAACTGATGTTTGTTGATCTTAACGTGGTCAAAGAAATCCCCGATGATATGTTAAAGCCAGCCGTAAGTGGTGAAAGCTATACCTGGCATAACGGTAGAAAGTCGGATGGGGAACAAGATTCAACACCGTCGGCGAGCTGGCAGATTAAGCATATGCCTGCAGGATTCGCCATCAAAGACCGGTTCAAGCAAAAAATGCCCAATAGCACTGAACCGGTGGATTACCTGGTGGTATCCGATGGCCTGGCTTCAGTGTCGGTCTATATTGAACGTTTCGCTGTCGACAATGAAAACTTCATGGGTGAGTCCCGTATGGGGGCCGTTAACATATACAGCTCGTTGCTGGATGATCATCATGTTACCGTGGTGGGCGAGGTACCGCAAAAAACGGTACAAATGATTGCTGAATCCATTTCCGTTCAATAAGGAACTAACGTGATTGAAGAAACTGCCATCGTTGTTGCGGTTGAGGGACAAACCATCTGGGTTGAAACGCAACGGCAAACCGCGTGTGGCCAATGTGCGGCCAATAAGGGTTGCGGGTCAGCGGTTTGGCAGAAGGTTCTCGGTAAAAAACGTAACATACTACCTGTTACCGGCGACCTGCCCGTGAATGTCGGCGATAAGGTCATTATCGGTGTGAACGAGGACTCGCTGGTTAAAGGATCAATAGCGGTTTATGCGGTACCGGTGGTGAGTATGATCGCTTTTGCTGTGATGGGTGAAACTCTTGCGACTAATACACTGTCAATCAACTCAGATCTGTTGAGTGTAACAGGGGCGTTTGTTGGATTGCTTGTCAGTATTGGCGTCCTGCGCTGGTATAGCAGGCGGGCAAGTAACAATGCCCGATACCAGCCCGAGCTGTTGCGCCACGTTCAGCAAGCCGGTATTGACCCGATGCGCTCGGATACAAGTATTTTAACCTGAAGAATATTACATA
Source organism: Gammaproteobacteria bacterium (assembly GCA_050117455.1). Classification (GTDB taxonomy): domain Bacteria; phylum Pseudomonadota; class Gammaproteobacteria; order SZUA-152; family SZUA-152; genus JAKEGK01. The sequence continues at coordinate 5,079 of JASFMT010000109.1, forward strand.
TAACGACGAATGACAGGAGACAAGCAAGTGCAACCAAAAGTCGTAAGGCGTCTGCCAGTCTATACTACCGTTTTCATTTTGCTGCTGGGGCTCGTCTCCGTAGAAGCCCGTGAACTTCCGGATTTTACCCACCTCGTTGAAAAGAACGGTGCGGCAGTAGTTAACATTAGTACCACGCAAAAAATCAAACATCCCACGACGCGAAAACGCTTTGAAGGCGAAGATATTCCCGAGGGCCCCTTTGGTGACCTGTTCCGGCATTTTTTTGGTGACGAAGGCGGTCGAGACTTTGAGGAATTTGATTCCAAGTCGTTGGGTTCCGGATTTATCCTTTCCAAAGACGGTTACGTGTTAACAAACTACCATGTCATCAAGGATGCCAATGAAATTATTGTCCGGTTATCCGACCGGCGGGAGCTGGTGGCAGATCTGATTGGTACTGACCCCCGTAGCGATATCGCGTTATTGAAAATTGAAGGCGATGACCTGCCGGTTGTTGAAATAGGCAATTCTGATTCACTGAAGGTGGGTGAATGGGTGCTGGCGATTGGTTCTCCTTTTGGGTTTGATTATTCGGTAACTGCCGGCATTGTAAGCGCCAAAGGCCGTAATCTGCCGAGGGAAAATTATGTACCCTTTATTCAGACCGATGTCGCCATTAATCCAGGCAACTCAGGCGGCCCGTTGTTTGATCTTGATGGCAAGGTAATCGGGATTAATTCACAAATATACAGCCGCACCGGCGGTTTTATGGGATTGTCATTTGCCATTCCCATTAACATGGTGATGAACGTCATCGACCAGATCAAGGAATCAGGCCATGTAGCCCGAGGTTGGCTGGGTGTGTTAATTCAGGACGTGACACGCGAGTTAGCGGAGTCCTTTGGTATGGAACGGCCACGCGGCGCGTTGGTTGCCAAGGTGTTGCCCGGCAGCCCGGCAGAAAAAGCCGGCTTTCAGGTGGGTGATGTAGTGGTGAAATTCGACGGTAAAAAGATCGTGAAGTCGTCTAACCTGCCTCCGGTGGTGGGTATGACACCCGTCGGTAAGGACGTTGGGGTTAACATACTTCGTAACGGCAAGGTCAAGGAACTGACTGTTCACCTTGGTGAATTGCCAGATGAGGACGAAAAGGTTGCCAGTCTTGAGAAGCCCAAGATCTCCGAAGATAATAAGCTCAATATCACGGTGACGGATCTTACCGAAGAGCAACGGGAAAACCTGGAAATAAAAGAAAACGGCGTACTGGTTAGCGGTGTTAGTTCCGGGCCGGCTCGAAAGGCGGGTGTGCGCCGTGGCGATGTCATCCTGATGATCAACAACGCCGATGTAAAAGGAACCAATCACTTCAAAGAAATCGTTGAAGACCTGCCGCCTGGCAAGTCAGTACCGTTGCTGGTGCAAAGGCGTGGTGGCCCGGTGTTTTTAGCACTAAAACTCACTGACGACAAATAACGAGTTTCGATACTCGCGGTACGGGAACATGGCCAGGATTCACCGGCTAAAGGTGATTCTGCTCATACATTCCCGGCTACAACGAATACCGGATTAATTCTTATATGGGTTAATCCGGTATTGCGTTTCAGGGGCATGTGTTTTTATCCCAAAATAGATTAGAATAGCGGCTCGTTGGCGCGCTGAACGGGTAACGCTAACAAACTGATATTGAAAAATAATTTGAAAATTAAGGGATGCTCGGTGCCCGTGTCATTTGTTCCCTTCCCTTGGTAAATCAAAATAGCATGTAGTGAAAACAGGTTTTTATGCCCAAGCTGGATCATATCCGTAACTTTTCCATTATCGCCCACATTGATCACGGTAAGTCGACGCTGGCGGACCGGTTTATCCATGTGTGCGGCGGTTTGACTGATCGTGAAATGGCGGAACAAGTACTGGATTCAATGGACCTGGAACGTGAGCGTGGGATTACCATCAAGGCACAAAGCGTAACGTTGAATTATACCGCGAAGGATGGCGAAACCTATCAGTTGCATTTTATTGATACGCCGGGGCACGTCGACTTTTCCTATGAAGTGTCGCGCAGCCTGGCGGCCTGCGAAGGCGCGTTGCTAGTGGTGGATGCATCCCAGGGCGTTGAAGCGCAAAGTGTTGCCAATTGCTATACTGCCATCGACCAGGGGCTGGAAGTGATTCCCGTATTAAACAAGATTGATCTACCCGCTGCGGAGCCCGACCGGGTCATTCATGAAATCGAAGATATAATTGGCATCGAGGCGGGCGATGCCATTAAAGTCAGTGCCAAAACCGGCGAAGGTGTTGTCGAAGTACTTGAACAACTGGTGGCCCGGGTACCGCCGCCCGAGGGTGATTCAGACAAGCCCTTGCAGGCATTGATTATCGATTCGTGGTTCGACAGTTACCTCGGTGTGGTGGCACTGGTTCGGGTCAAACAGGGCCGAGTTAAAAAAGGCCAAAAATTTAAGGTGATGTCCACTGGGCGCACTCATACCGTTGACCGGTTGACGATCTCTACACCAAAGCGCATTGATGTTGACCAGCTGGACGTCGGCGAAGTGGGTTGCGTTATTTCCGGTATCAAGGATATCGATGCGGTGCCCGTTGGCGACACGCTGACAGGTGCCGATTACCCCGCAGACAAACCTTTGCCCGGCTTCCAGCCGGTCCAGCCACAAGTGTTCGCAGGGTTGTTTCCTATCAGTTCCGATGACTATGAAGACTTGCGCGATGCCCTGGCCAAGCTGCGCCTTAACGATGCTGCGTTGTTTTATGAACCTGAAACATCCACCGCTCTGGGCTTAGGGTTTCGTTGTGGTTTCCTGGGCATGTTACATATGGAAATCATTCAGGAACGCCTGGAAAGGGAATATAACCTGGATCTTATTACCACCGCGCCCACTGTTGTTTATGAGGTGGTCACAAACAACGGCGAAGTTCTCAACGTGGATAATCCCACCAAGTTACCGGAGCTGGGCAGGATCCATGAAATGCGCGAACCCATCATTCTTGCTAACATATTGCTGCCGCAGGAATACCTGGGGAATGTCATCGGCCTTTGCGAAGAGAAACGCGGCGAGCAAAAAAAATTACTTTATCTCGGCAGCCAGGTATCGCTGGAATATGAGTTGCCGTTAAATGAAGTGGTGCTGGATTTCTTTGATCGCCTGAAATCCGTCAGCCGCGGTTATGCGTCGCTGGATTACCATCTGGTGCGGTTTCAGGCTTCAGACCTGGTGAAACTGGATATCATGATCAACGGTGAACGTGTCGATGCACTGTCAGTCATCGTACATCGTGACCAGGCGCAATACCGGGGCCGGGAACTGGCCGAAAAAATGAAAGAGCTGATCCCGCGGCAAATGTTTGAAGTGGCGATACAGGCGGCCATCGGATCACACATCGTGGCCAGGACCAATGTTAAGGCGCTACGAAAAAATGTTACCGCCAAGTGTTACGGCGGTGATGTCACCCGCAAACGAAAACTATTGGAAAAACAAAAAGCCGGTAAAAAACGCATGAAACAGGTCGGTTCAGTGGAAATACCACAGGAAGCGTTTTTGGCGGTGCTAAAAGTAGGAAAAAAATAAATGCATCTGGATTTCCCAACCATCATGGTATTAGCCGTATTGATAACTGGCGTCATTTGGGCGCTTGACGTATGGCTGTGGGCCCCCAAGCGGCGCGGGCAATTTGACAAGCTGGTGAGTACCAAAACCGGTCTTGATGAAGAGCAGCTTGAAAAAGAGCGAGAGCAAATTCTCAAAGAACCCGTGCTGGTGGAGTATTCCCGGTCGCTGTTTCCGGTGATTCTGATCGTATTAATTTTGCGCTCGTTTCTTATCGAACCGTTTCGCATTCCTTCCGGTTCCATGATGCCGACGTTACTGGATGGTGATTTTATTTTGGTAAATAAATTCACTTATGGTATTCGGCTGCCGGTGATTAATGAAAAAGTTATAGATATTGGTGAACCGGAACGGGGTGACGTTGCCGTTTTTCGCTATCCCAAGGATCCAACAGTTGATTATATCAAGCGGGTTATCGGGTTGCCGGGTGACCATATTGTATACCGGGATAAGAAATTATATATCAATGGTAAATACATGGAGCAGACAGATTTTGGTTTGTATGAGGCGACCGGTACCGGTATTACCATGGCCGGTGCGCAGCTGGTGGAAGAGGACCTGGTTACCGTTGAGCATCATATTCTTATTGACGATGACAGACCGGTGCTGAACATGGAATACACCGTCGGTGAGGGTGAATACTTTGTCATGGGTGATAATCGCGATAACAGCAACGATAGCCGATTTTGGGGTACGGTACCGGAAGAGAACCTGGTGGGTCGGGCGTTTATGATC
>JASFMT010000110.1:0-9395 GCA_050117455.1 Gammaproteobacteria bacterium
CACTAGACAAAAACATCCATTCAGTCACCCGCCTGAAACTTGGCAAGGCGGGTGACAAACATCACCCTTACCATCTGCGTTTCTAACCAAAAACTTTTACCGGTCTTCTATAAATAGACAATGGAATTGATAAACTTACTTGCAGATAATCCGGGCTATTTCCTGATTTCCGTGGCGTTGCTAAGCCTCGCTGTGGGCAGCTTCCTCAACGTTGTTATCTACCGGTTACCGATCATGATGCAGACCGCCTGGCGCGATCAGTGTATCGAATTCCTGACTGCCGATGCAAACACTGACGCTGAAGCATTACAGACAAAAGACCATACTGAAAAACCCTTTAACCTGATGGTTCCGCGTTCGGCCTGTCCTCAATGCGGTCACCAGATTACCGCAATGGAAAATATTCCGGTCATCAGTTACCTGTGGCTGAAAGGTCGATGCTCCAAGTGCAAGGCTCCCATCAGCAGACGCTACCCGGCAATCGAAGTGCTAACTGCCATGTTGTCGGTCGTCGTGGCTTGGCATTTTGGTGTTAACTGGCAATGCCTTGGCGCATTATTTTTCACCTGGGCGCTGATTGCCGCCAGCTTAATTGATTTCGACCACAAACTATTACCCGATGACATTACGCTGCCCTTTCTGTGGATCGGCGTTTTCACCAACCTCTTTGGGCTCTATACTGACATAACTTCAAGTATCGTCGGCGCCATAGCTGGTTATCTCGTATTGTGGTCGGTCTACTGGCTGTTTAAACTGCTAACAGGCAAGGAAGGCATGGGGTATGGTGACTTTAAATTGCTGGCCATGCTGGGTGCCTGGATGGGCTGGCAGGCATTACCCGGCATTGTATTACTGTCATCGCTGGTGGGCGCTATTATCGGTATCTCGTTAATATTGCTACGCGGCCGTGACAGGAATATTCCTATTCCCTTTGGTCCCTACCTCGCCATTGCCGGCTGGATTTATTTTCTGTGGGGACGCCAGATTAACGAAGCCTATCTGGCTTTTGCCGGTATCCGGTAATTCCTTTCCGAAACGCCATACCGATTTCCTGATTGTCGCGAAAGCGTTACACTGGAAATACCGTATTTCTCATCGTTAATTCCGGATAACACATTATGCTGACAATAGGTCTCACCGGGGGCATCGGTAGCGGCAAAAGTGCCGTCGCCAGAATATTCAAACAACTGGAAGTTCCGGTTTTTGACACTGACGTCATTGCCCGAGAGCTGGTGGAACCGGGCCAGCCGGCATTGGATGAAATCATCCGCACCTTCGGTAAAACCGTTGTTCTGGGTGACGGACAATTGAACCGGCAAGAACTGAAAACCCTGATCTTCAACGATGACGGTGCCCGCGAGCAACTGGAAGCGATTCTTCATCCCCGTATCCGGGAGAAACTTTTTACCTTGTTTGATCAGTGCGACGCGCCTTATTGCGTTGCGGTCATTCCGTTGCTTGTAGAACACAATTGGCACAAAATTGTGGATCGTGTGCTGGTGGTAGACGCAGACCAAACCACGCAACTCAAACGGGTGCAGCAGCGCGATCAATTACCCCCGGAAACGATTAAGCAAATCATGGCGGCGCAGGCAACTCGTGACGAGCGCCTCGCCGTGGCGGATGATGTTATTACTAATAACGGGGATCTTGACCAACTTGGTGCAGAGGTGCAAAAACTGCATCAGCAATACCTCAGCCTGGCAAAACAACAGCAATCATCTTCTTGAATTGTCAACACACTGATTGACATCAATTAATTCCCTCCTGGTTATTTGCATTTACCATTGCTTGCGGCTAAGGTTGCTAATTAGTTAACAGCGTTGCAAAATAGGTTTAGCCGTACAACATAGCCCTGTTGCTTTTAAGCAGATAGAAACCCGTTATGCCAACTGATGTCATAAAATACGAACACCCGCTGAATGAGCGCTACCGCTTTTTTTTGCGCCTTGAATGCCTGTTTAACCTAATGACATTTCACGGGGAGCGTGAATCGTCAGAAAACAGTCATAATGCACTGACTGCGCTGTTGGATATTTTGAATGTTATCAGCCGCACCGACATCAAGTCCGAAACGGTCAAGGAACTGGACCGCATTAGTGGTGTCCTGGCGCCGTTAACCAGCCGGCCCGGGATTGAAGCAGGCAAGCTGGACGAAATTCTATCGACACTGAAACAACTTAGCGCACAGTTGCGCGATATCGCCGGCCCCATCGATCATCAGATCAGAAAAGAGGAATTACTGAAAACTCTGCAGCAACGCAGCAACATCGCAGGGGGATTGTGCGATTTCGATTTACCGGCGTACCGCTATTGGTTAAAACAGCCGCCCGAACGCCGCTTTGAGGATATAAAACGCTGGACTGAACCACTGGAGCCGTTACAGTATGCCGTGGAAAGTATCCTGGATCTGGTGAGAGCGAGCACGTCACCAGAACATAAGGTCGCGGAAAATGGCGTTTATAAACAATCCCTGGACTCCAAATCACCATTTCAGTTGATTATGGTATCGTTGCCCGCCAGTTCCCGCTATTTCGCTGAATTTAGTGGCAGCCGGCACGCCTTCACGATCCGTTTTCCAGATACCAACGCGGAACACGCAAAACCCACTGACCGGGATGTGGAATTTGATTTAAGTTGTTGCAAGCTGTAATCGAATTGACGCCAAATAGAAGACGTAAAAGTTACCAAATATGATGTTTCGTTGACGTAACGAACTAAGCAGTTACTGATTGCTGAACCTGTTTATTAAAGTGTAATTTATTGTCATTTGTTAGCTATGGTTAAGATCGTCAAATGCCCTACCTGTGACAAACAGGTGGAATGGTCTGAGCAAAATCCCTGGCGGCCGTTTTGCAGTGAACGCTGCAAACTCATCGATCTCGGTGAATGGGCCAGCGAATCCCATCGCATAGCCGGTGAAAACGCCGATGACTTCGCTCTGCCCGACCAGGGCGACAAACCCAACTATTCCGATTAATAATAGATTATGTGGGCAAACAGCGTTTAACGCGAAAGCTCGCTGACCCAGAGCGACCGGATAGCGGCAATGCCTTGCCCACCGTATTGCCGGCTCTGTTCGATATCGGAAATTGTCATCCCTCCCAATGCAAAAACCGGCATGGTTGCCTGTTGTGTTAGTTGTACAAACCAATTCCAGCCCAGTGGCTTCGTATCCGGGTGGCTGGCGGTGACATTAACCGGTCCCAGAACCACAAAATCCGCCTCAATAGCAGCAGCGGCCGCAAGCTCATGGGCATCGTGACAGGAAGCGGCGAGCAGATAGCCAGGACGAATGGGTCGCTCTGATAGCGCTCGCAGACGTTGCGCGGTAAGGTGAATGCCATCAGCGTGGGGTAATGCCGATAACAGTTCCACGGGGCCGTTTAACAACACCTTAGCCTGGTGTTGATGACATAAAGCGACAACATCTTCGGCAAGGGCAACATATTGGTTATGGCTTAGTTGTTTCGACCGAAACTGTACTAATCGTATGCCGCGACCCAGGCACGAAGCAAGTTGCCGCAAAAATGCATCGTTGCCCGAATCCGGCTCCGGGGTAATAAGATACGTTGATGGTAACTGTGCTGCCATAACGATGGGGCTATTAGCAGCAGGAAAAGCATAGTCGTTGAGTTGTTGTGGAACGACCCAGCGTCCTTGCTGGCCTTCACGGCCATGGGCCGTGCCGGTAAATGCCGAGACCTCCCAGACATCCAGCAATACGCTTTTGTCTGGATAATCGTAAGCGATGGTGATTAACGGTTGGGCACGTTTAACTGTAATACCGGTTTCTTCGTGCAGCTCCCGGACAAGAGCATTGTATGGCGATTCATCCGCTTCAACCTTTCCGCCTGGAAATTCCCAAAGGCCACCCTGGTGAACATGATCCGGCCTCAGGGTAATAAATATTTCTCCCGCAGCATTGCGAATAACGGCCGCCACCACATGAATTGCTTTTGTCATCACATACACTCAGCAAAAAACGAAATAAAATGCTAACGTTCTTTGTTAAGTTCGATATTCAGCGTTGATTTTGACGTAATCGTAAGACAGATCGCAGGTCCAGATATTAGCTTCGGCATCCCCTCTACCCAGGTCAACCTCAATGGCGATTTCATCCTGTGCCATCGCCTGTTTCCCCTGCTCTTCTGTATAACCATTGTCTCGGCCCCCTGCGGTAACGATACGCACACCGTTGAGTTCGATATTCACTTTATCAATTTCAAAATCCGCAATACCGGCCCGGCCTACAGCCGCCAGAATTCTGCCCCAGTTGGGGTCGCTGGCAAACAGGGCGGTTTTAACCAATGGCGAATGCGCAATGGTATACGCCACGGTTTCACATTCGCTAACTTCCTTGCCCTGCTTCACCGTCACATTGACCAGCTTGGTGGCGCCCTCGGCGTCACGGATAATCGCCCTGGCCAGAAATTCCAATACATCGGTTACCAATTGCAGTAACTGCGCATAGGCCGGATGATCACTGCTATGGATCAGCGGTAATCCGGATTGACCGGTTGCGATTAACACACACGCATCATTGGTAGACGTATCGCCATCCACGGTAATGCGGTTAAAGGTTTTTTCCACCGCCTGTTTCAGTAGTTGCTGTAACAAGCCATTGGACAGAGCGGCGTCACAGGCAACAAAGGACAGTAACGTCGCCATGTTGGGGCACACCATGCCCGCACCCTTGGCAATACCGGATACCGTCACTTTATGGCCATCAATGACGGCGGATCGGGAAACGCCTTTGGGTACCGTATCCGTGGTCATGATAGCGTTAGCAGCGGACGTCCAGACATTTTCTTCCAGTTGGCCAATGGCCTGTGGCAAATTTTCGACCATGCGATCAACAGGCAGGTATTCGCCAATGACACCGGTGGAAAATGGCAGCACGGTTTCCGACTGGCATTGCATGAGCTCGCTGACGGCATCACAGCACCGTTCGCTATCATCAATCCCCTGCTGTCCCGTACCGGCGTTGGCATTGCCGGCATTGATTAACAAATAGCGTGGTGTTGACTTGGCGATATGCTCCCGGGCAACCACCACTGGCGCGGCGCAAAATGCGTTGCGGGTAAAGACGGCGGCAACTTCCGCATCCTCGGTGATTTCCATTAACAATAAATCATCGCGGCCCTGGTATTTAATGCCCGCGGCTGCCGTTCCCACGCGCACCCCAGCCACCGCCTGCAGGGCGGAACATTCCTGTTCAATGATCTGTTTGGTCAGTTCGCTCATGTTTATCGGTTTAACAGTGGATTTCGCGGCAAGGACTCAATGTACTCTTTCCGGAGATCGCCATGGGCAATAGCAACTTTTCATGGGTAACTCGGATACATAACGCTGCCATTCATTGATAGCATCATGCTAAAAAGTTAGGATGAAAGCAATGACCAAAAAGATCAACAAGTACAGACTTTGTCACCGTTGCTGGAAACGGCTATCGGGGTCTTTATTGAACCTTGCCGTGGCATTGTTTGTATTTCTTGCCGGAACCACAGGGGCACGGTTCGTTACGGCCCACTTTACGCCCGTCCCGCACAAACGGCTTGCGCTCGGCTTCCGCCTGGGCAGCGCCCTGCCCCGGGGGTAATGGCCCTGCACCACCACCTCCGGCGGCAACGGCGGATGCCTGTTCGTGCTGCAGATTCATGGGTGCCTGGCGCCGGCGTTGTTCTTCTACCGCTTCAACATCTTCTTCGGCGCGCACCTGAACACGGGAAACCACGTTAATCACCTCGTGCTTGATGCGGTCCAGCATTTGCGTAAACAATTCGAATGCTTCGCGCTTGTATTCCTGCTTGGGATTCTTTTGGGCATAACCGCGCAGATGAATGCCCTGGCGCAAGTGATCCATGGAGCTTAGGTGATCTTTCCATTGATCATCGAGCACTTTGAGCATGACCGCCTTTTCGAAATGGCGCATTACCTCGGTGCCGGCCAGCATTTCTTTTTCCTTGTAAGCCTTTGTCAGCTCTTCTTCGATTTTCTCGCGCAGGGTTTCTTCGTGTAACGAATCATCGGCCTCCAGCCAGCTCTGAACCGGCGTGGGCATACCAAACTCCGCTTCCAGGGCCTTTTCCAGCGCCGGAATATCCCACTGTTCTTCCATGCTGTTTGGTGGAATATAAGCATCGATGACTTCGTTAACGACGTCATGGCGAATAGCATTAACCGTTTCCGATACGTCGTCCGTGGACATCAATTCACTGCGCTGTTGATAGACCACTTTGCGCTGGTCGTTGGCCACGTCGTCGTATTCCAGCAACTGTTTACGGATATCGAAGTTATGGCCTTCCACTTTACGTTGTGCGTTCTCGATGGCCTTGGTCACCCAGGGATGTTCAATGGCTTCACCTTTTTCCATGCCAAGGCGTTGCATCAGCGTCCCAATCCGGTCGGAGGCGAAGATACGCATCAGATTATCCTGCAGCGACAAATAAAAACGGCTGGAACCGGGATCACCCTGGCGACCGGAACGACCCCGCAACTGGTTATCAATACGGCGGGATTCGTGGCGTTCGGTACCGATCACGTGCAAACCGCCGGCAGCCACCACCTGCTCGTGACGCTTTTGCCATTCCTGCCTGGCGGTATCCCGTGCTGCAGTATCGTTCTCGTCTATGGTGGCCAGTTCCGCATCCAGGTTACCACCCAACACAATATCGGTACCGCGACCCGCCATGTTGGTGGCGATGGTTACGGCGCCGGGGCTGCCCGCCTGGGCGACGATTTCCGCTTCCCGCTCGTGAAATTTAGCGTTCAGCACTTCGTGTTTGATACCATCGCGGTTGAGCAAACCGGACAGATACTCAGAAGTCTCAATGGACGCGGTACCCACCAGCACCGGTTGCTGGCGTTCACGGCAATCCTTGATATCAGCACTGATGGCGTCAAACTTTTCTTCCGGCGTCAGGTACACCAGGTCGCTATGGTCGGTACGCGCCACCGGCTGGTTAGTGGGAATCACCACCACCTCCAGCGCGTAGATTTGCTGGAATTCAAACGCTTCGGTATCCGCCGTCCCGGTCATACCGGCAAGCTTGTTATACAGGCGGAAGTAATTCTGGAAAGTGATGGAAGCGAGGGTCTGGTTTTCGTGCTGGATGGCCACACCTTCTTTGGCCTCCACCGCCTGGTGTAAACCATCGGACCAGCGCCGTCCCGGCATGGTCCGGCCGGTAAATTCATCAACGATCACCACTTCGTTGTTGGTAACGATGTAGTCCACGTCTTTCTGGAACAAAGCGTGGGCACGCAGCGCCGCATTAAGGTGATGCATCAGCTTGATGTTGGTGGCGTCATAAAGGCTTTCACCTTCAAGCAGCAGGCCATTTTCCAACATCATGTCTTCCACTTTCTGGTGGCCTTTTTCCGTTAAATAGGCCTGCTTGGATTTTTCATCCACGTAGTAGTCGCCATCGCCGACTTCTTCACTTTCCTGCTGCTCCAGTTTCGGGATGAGCTTGTTGATTTTGATGTAGAGATCGGAGCTGTCCTCGGTGGGGCCGGAAATAATCAGCGGCGTACGGGCCTCGTCGATAAGGATAGAGTCCACCTCGTCCACGATGGCGTAGTTTAATTCCCGCTGTACGCGGTCCTCGCTGCTGAACGCCATGTTATCGCGAAGATAATCAAAACCGTATTCGTTGTTGGTGCCGTAGGTAATATCAGCGGCATAGGCCTGCTTTTTGGCATCATGGTCCTGTCCCGACAGTATGACGCCAACCGACAAACCCAGGAACCGATACAGCTTACCCATCCAGTCAGCGTCCCGGTTGGCCAGGTAATCGTTGACCGTGACCACATGTACGCCTTTACCTTCCAGGGCGTTGAGATACACCGCGAGAGTAGCCACCAGCGTTTTACCTTCACCGGTGCGCATTTCAGAAATCTTGCCATCGTGCAGCACCATGCCACCGATGAGCTGAACGTCAAAGTGACGCATGCCCAAAGCGCGTTTACTGGCTTCGCGGACCACGGCAAACGCTTCCGGCAACAGGTCGTCCAGGGTTTCGCCCTTGGCCACGCGCTCTCGAAACTCGTCGGTCTTGGCGCGCAACTGCTCATCGTTGAGCGCGGCAATTTCCGGCTCCAGTGAATTGACGGTGATGACGACCTTGTTCATGCGCTTCAGCAACCGCTCATTGCGGCTGCCAAACACTTTACTGAGTAATTGACTGACCATTACATTCCATTAAGTTTGTACAAAAAATAGGCGGACCGGTGATAGCCCGGAAAATCGAAAATCCCCAACTTCCGCGATCCAGGGGATCAAGAAAGTTGAGGATTATAACGGGGATAGCACAAATATAGAAATGCTTACCAGGGAAGAAGTTTCAATTTCGGCTTATTTTTTTGCGGTGCGGATGTATTCCATGGGATCCACGACTTTGCCGTTAAACCGGACTTCGAAGTGAACGTGGGGCCCTGTAGAGCGGCCTGTGGACCCCATCAGAGCCACGACCTCGCCTTTTTTAACGGTATCGCCGACCTTAACCAAAACCTTTTGCGCGTGGCCGTAACGCGTCGTGTAACCATTGCCGTGGTTCACTTCCACCAGGTTGCCGTATCCATAGCGTCGACCGGCCCAGGTCACCACGCCGGACGCCACCGACACAATATCACTGCCCATTTTGCCGGCAAAATCCACACCTTCGTGATGTTCCTTGTGACCGGTAAAAGGATCAGTACGCAATCCATAAAACGAGGACATCCACCCCTTTAAAATGGGCCGGCCCGCGGGCATCACTTCATCCTGCAGGCCCTGGTTCATTAACATGGTTTCCAGCAGATCCAGTTGCTGGGCGCGGTTATCCAGTTGCTCGGATAAATCATTTAAACTGGCGACGAAATTCGGCATGGGAGCCTCCGGAGCGTTTTTATTTTCTGGTCCTCCCACCGCGGGAGCAACCGAAAAATCAAACTCTCCATTGTCCAGGTCGGCAATTTCCGTTAGCCGGCTGCCCAGCGCATCCAGGCGGATAACATGGGCCTGCAGTTGCGCCAGCCGGCGCGATAGGGCTTCGACATTTTCTTTGGCATTGCGGGCGGCGACGTCGATTTGCTGACGTTGGGTTTGCATTTCCTGCCGCCAGCTGTCCAGCAGTGCCCAGGGACCCGGTTCAGAATTTTGCTGGCCCAAATAGTAACCGCCACCCAGTAACCCCACCGGCACTGCAAACACCAGTGCCGCGAGCCCCCAGAACCCCGTGCGGGACAGTTTGTAAGTGGCTGATTTTCCTTTCCTTTTTGGGACAAATATTATATTCATTGAAATTCTCGCAATTTGATAGAATTTGACTGATCTCTGTCGCTTGGTTCACTACAACTGCTGAATGTGTTTACCATTTTCGGCGTTTTAGCACAGATAGTATGAGAACCTG
>JASFMT010000111.1:0-9383 GCA_050117455.1 Gammaproteobacteria bacterium
AAGCCACGCTTTCATGCGCTCCTTTCGCACCAATACTGAATCGCCACCGGTAATCAAACTGTTTGGAAAACTCCCTTTTGGATTTGGGCTCGTAATAAAAGGTAATACCGGGTATTAACAATACTGAATCACGACGCTCATTACTGACCGTATAGATCTCCGAAAGATATGCGATGGTGATTGCTCGCGTCCAGTCATCTAAACCATAAAATGTGCTGGTTGATACCGTATTGGATTCACTATAGGTGTCATCCGTTTCTTCAATGAGGTGCTCGCCGGAAAACAACAAATAATCATACGGCGGTTTGGTCAGGGGAATACGATAGTTTGCCGTCAACCGTGTGCGAATATCAGACGCGAATGCTTCGGCATCGGCTGTGTGCCCCATGGGGGTTACCTGCCGGCGTTCGACACCAACCCGCGCCCTGGGACCGGTGTCGGTACCGTAGCCTATCCCAAATTTGTAGCGTGTTGGCTTCCTGGGGACCGGTGTTATTCGAATCGGTACGGTATTGTCCATTGCCGCTTCCACCAATGGTTTGATTTCCACCGACTGAAATTCTCCGCTGGTTGCAAGGTTTTCTTGCAGCTGAGACAGGGCGTCCCCGGAAAAATACTCACCTTTCTTAAACGGAACAAAGCGCTGCAGATACGCATTGGCGAATGTTTCCTGAACAAAGGTTACGTCGCCAAACCGGTGCCGGGGTCCTGTATCAACATGGAGTACTATATTGCTGTAATTTTCCTCCCGGCTGATCTGGATCTGATGTTTTATCAGCTTTGACTTAAAATAGCCCCGCACGGACAAAATACTTTGCAACTTGTTTTTTGCCTGTTCGTACTTCAAATGATTCAGTGTGTCACCGCTTTTTAGAGGATAATCCGCCGCCCACTCCCTTAACTTTTCGTCGCTGGAACCGTCGCCGCGAATATCGATATCCACTTGCCTGATTTTAGCGTCGGGCCCTGACTCAACTTTATATATAGCACGCCACTTGCTTTCATCACGTTCCAGCCGGCCATCAACTTTCACTTTATAAAAACCATAAACCTGCATCGTAGTACTGATTTCCTGTTTCCCTCGTTGGAACAGCCGGTTGATGTAGTCATCCGTAAGAAACAATGAATTGCGCTGCCGATATAAACTAATACTTTCCAGTACACTGTTCTTTTGTTGTGAATTCAGGTTATCTACATCCAGTTGCACCGTAACCGGTTCGGCAAATACCTGGGTTGATACCAACAGACAACATGCAACAAAGCTAAAAAACCATGGCTGGCCCGCCCACCTCAATTTTGCTCCTCGCCGGTTGTCACTGTCGCCGGACGTCGAATTGTTAACGTTCATCGCAACTGGTTTTATTGTGGTTATCATTACGCCATTATCATCAATGTTACCGGTATTATTGCTTAATTAGATGGCTAAGAATATGATTATTATCAGGAAACTAACCGTCCAGCAGTTACCCGAAACCCGCGAATTACGCTGCTATTATAACGGCAGCACCTGCCTGTGCATAATGTGCACATATGCCCATCACCAGAGTGTAAGACCGGATTTGCCAATACATCCGTGTTTACATATCAGATTGGCTACTATCGAGAGGAAGGAATACTGGAGGATTAAAAATGATATAAAACCAATTGTTACTCCTGGAATAGCTATTCCTGAACAAACCACAGACTGACAGGCAAAAGGTTATCAACATGCCTGTCTTTCAGCAACGGACAATCTATGATACATCGCCGTAGTAGCTCATCCCGTAGTGCTTATAAAGATCGATTTCATACTGCTGTGATAGCGGCTGTGTCTCATCATAGGCAGGCGCTGAGGACATCACGTCGCCACTGATATCTACGTTTATGTATCGACGCGTCCAGTCAAGCTCGGTTATCCATTCAGGGCTGAGTATTATGGTTTTCGCGGGCAGCCATTGTTGCACATCCACAATGAGATACCTTACAACCCAATAGTAGCTGTCTATAATAATGCCATCGACTGAGCCCGCTTGTTGTCCCCGCGCGCGCATGGCAAAACCTCGGAGTTCCGTTTCACACTTAAGGTGATTTTCGCCATCACTCGGTGTATCCGGCTCTGCCTGCTCGGCAATTATTTCGGACGTTGCTAATGAGCGAGGTTCAGCCTCAGTGGCCGTCCAATAGGGGGCCCAGTTAAGATGTTTATGGTAAAGGTCTTCATACTGGCGGGAGATCGTTGATTTTTGTTCCAGAACCGGGCTGTGTTCCAGCTGCCATTTAGTCAACTCAATATCGATCGTGCTGTCCTGATCATAGATATTACCCACGGCAATCGGCGACACCAGGATTTTTCGATTGGCCAGCCATTTTCCCGTATCGACGACCAGATAACGCACTGCCCAGTTCCATTGCTCAACGCAGAAATCTTCAATCGAGCCCAAGTCACCATCCGCTGCAATCAGCCGGTATTGCTTCAAATCGCTACTGGTATACAAGTGTGCCATTACGGCCGCATCTCCATTTGGATCACAATGCCAATGCAAAGGAACAGCTGCACCGGGAACTTGCACCCGGGTGCGTAAACACCCGGTGACGCTACGTACCCGAACCTGCCCTTGGATTTCGTTCCTTGCGAAGCATCTTAACGCCCACCAAAAGACCTGCCGAGCCTGACGAAGCAATCGAACGAAGTATTGAGTACTAGCTTGAAATTAAATAAGCAACAACGTTTTAGCATTGAAAAATGTCAATTATTAATCAGCTCTTCTACGCGAAGATTCCTGGTCAGAAAATATCAAATCGCACACGCCCTGTGCAAGGCAGGTAACTGTAACGCAGTTTTTTTCGCCTATGATTAACAGGGGAATAGATAAACGTAACTAAATGTCGCTGGACGCTAAATACCTAACTTGTTTGCTATATTGAAAATCGCTCCAGGGAACTGTCTGGACGAACATCCTGTTTCCGGAGTACTGGCACACGCGATAGGCACTTTTTTGGTGGGGTAGTTAACAGCAGGGCTTTGCCTCCCGTGTTTATATTTGACGGCCGCCCACACCAGCACAGCGTCAATCGAAATAAAAACGAAAGGTTTAGAATCTAATATGCCGCAATTTCTCATCGGTAACTACAACTGCAACACAATTGAAAACGCTGACCGAATTCGATTTTTGATCGACGGCAGGAATTACTTCCATACCCTGCGTGAAGCAATCAAACGTGCCGAGCGCGCTGTTTACATTCTGAGTTGGGATATCGACAGCAATGTATCACTTAACCGGGAAGACCCGGATGATGGCTACCCCGCCGAACTGGGAGCCCTGCTCAATGCCGTTGCCGCCGAAAATCCCGGGCTCAATATTTATATTTTGAACTGGGATTTTGCGGTTCTGTTTACGCTGGACCGTGAATTAATGCCCATCTACAAACTCGACTGGAAGACTCATCGGCGTGTGCATTTCAGGCTGGACGACCAGCAGCCTGATGGCGCATCGCAACACCAAAAGGTCGTGGTGATCGATGATGCCCTGGCATTCGTCGGTGGCCTGGACATCACCAAAGGTCGCTGGGATACCTCTGATCATCTCCCGCACAACAACAAGCGGGATGTTATCGGCAAAGAACTATCGCGCCCTTATCACGACGTGCAAGTCATGCTGGCCGGTGATTGCGCAAAACAGCTTGGCGCCATGGCCCGCGAAAGCTGGCAATATGCAACGCAAGAGCAACTGCCTGCTATAGAGCCGGGAGATATTAAACAATTGTGGCCGGATGACGTGCCAGTGGATATCCAGGATGTGCCGGTCGGTATTGCCTATACCTATGCACAGTTCAAAGAGCGCCCTGAAATCCGCCAAATTCAGCAATTGTACCTGGACGGTATTCGTTCCGCGCAGCGCTATATTTACCTGGAAAACCAGTACTTCACTACACCGGCGGTGGGTAACGCGCTGCGGGAGCAGCTCAAGCGTGATGACGGGCCGGAAATCGTGATAGTTACCCCTGTAACCACGGACGGCTGGTTGTCACAATATACGCTGGACATCATTCGCGTTCGGCTCGTCAGGAAACTCAAACAGGTCGATAAACACAATCGCTTACGGGTCTATTTCCCGGATGGCCCCGGCCTGGACCAAAGTCCCGTCAACGTTCATGCCAAGTTAATGGTCGTTGATGACAACCTGGTCACGGTGGGATCCGCCAATCTGAATAACCGGTCAATGGCCCTGGACAATGAATGCAATGTCGTGATTCACTCCGATGATAACCAGACAACGCAAAAAGCACTGGCGGATTTTCGTAATCGGCTGATCGCGGAACATCTAGATTGTAAACCATCTAAACTTGAACAGGTGTTACAGGAAAAGCAGTCCTTGATTGCAGCCATCGAGGCACTGAATAATGATGAAACGCGCCACCTGAGTAAATTACCCCTGGATTTACCAAAAGACGTTGATCAGTACGTACCGGACATTGAAATCGTCGATCCGGAGCACCCGATTGAAATGGAAAAAATGATTAAAAAACTGATACCGGAAGAAGAACAGGTCCCGGCGCGACAACGCATTCTCGGATGGGTTGCTATCGTTGGCATACTGCTGGTCATTGCGGGATTGTGGAAATGGACACCCCTGAAGCAGTGGGTAAACCTGGAAACCGTCTCCATGGTCATCGATCAAATTCGCGCGCTACCGGCGGCTCCGTTGCTGGTTATCCTGGGCTTTGTGCTGGCGGGACTGGTGGCATTTCCTTTTACATTGTTGATTATCGCCAGCGTTGTGACATTCGGTTCATTGCTGGGATTTACTTACTCGATGATAGGCGGCACCCTTAGTGCTCTCGCCACTTATGGCATTGGACATTTCAGCGGCCGACGGACAGTGCGCAAACTGGCCGGTGAAAAGCTTAACCGTATCAGTAAAAAGCTGGCACAACATGGAATTCTAACTATTGTTACCGTACGTATCGTACCGGTGGCACCTTTCACGATTATCAACCTCGTTGCCGGAGCGTCGCACATCAAATTCCGTGACTATGTAACGGGTACATTGCTAGGTATGGCACCAGGCATGTTCGCCATTACAGTGTTGGTGGACCGGGTAGACGCCGCTGTCCGACAACCCAACATGGTAAATGTTGGCGTATTAGCGGCGGCAATTGGCACCGTGGTACTTGCCGCGTTTGGCCTGCTTAAGTGGCTGAAGAAAAAGTCTGCCGAGAAAAATATCCCTCTGAGCAACAATGAATCATAAATATTGCTGAGCGTCACTATTCCGATAATATGCCATGCTATCTAAAAGTCGCGACGTACAATATCCACCGCTGTTATGGAAATGATGGAATATTTGACCCACAACGGATTTCCCGCGTCATCCGGGAACTGGACGCCGATGTTATCGCGCTGCAGGAAGTGGAAACATTCACCGATGGTGGTGACAATATTCTGGAAATGTTCGAAACACAAACGGGTTACACCGTAATTCCCGGCCCCACCCTGTATCGCGGTGACTCCAGCTACGGTAATGCAGTATTGACCAAAAGAGCCGCCGAGCATGTCGATGAGCTGGATATCAGCGTTCCCCGCTCTGAACCCCGTGGGGTCATCAGTTTACGGTACACGATCGCATCGCAGCATATACATATCATTGCCACTCACCTTGGGCTGAAATCCAGAGAAAGAAAGCGGCAGGTTCAGCGCATTACGGAACTTATAGATCAACCTGCTGCGGACGTTACCGTACTGATGGGCGATATTAATGAATGGTTCCCATGGGGAAAAATATCACGACAGCTTACCCGGGTCTTTGGTAAGTGTGCAACACCTAACACATTTCCCTCACATTTTCCGATCTTTGCGCTGGATCAAATCAGGAGCTATCCAGCCAGCTGTATTGAAAACCTCGAACCAGTGGTAACGCCGCTAACACGCAAGGCATCGGATCATTTGCCCTTGCGCGCAACGTTGCAAATCATTAATGATAACAAAATGGGTGATTGACAATACATCAATGCTGGTTCATTGATAATTGTTAATGTTTCGTTGGCGACCTGGTTTCAAAATGCAGATTAATGAATCAACTACCCCTTTCAACAGGAGGATGTCACGATGGCGACCAGGGACTACAGTAATATGCCTGAACTCGATTTAAACGAAGAGGCCAGCGTTGGAAAAGCAAAAGCACAAATCCTGCATCAGGAGCCATTAATACTGTCACTACCGGACCAGGTGGAGCTGAATCTACCGTGGGAAAAATTTAACTGCGAGTTTGATGCGGAATCAGCAAACCACTACGATTGTGACGGCGGTCCATTGCTCTCTCAGTTGGCTGAGAAAACCCACATCGGCAGCTTAAAGACATTGGCCGACGCGTGTGAAGAATCCAGTTCACGGGTAGATGTAGACATCAAAAACAACCGGATCATTTTTCACGACTAGTAATGTGTATAATCAGCTACCGGCTATCCGCAAATCGCGCTGAAAATTTTAACTGACGCAGATAAACAGAGTCCCACGGCCGCAATCAATTGAGTCACGGCGCCGCGAATGTATCTGGTTCGTGGCTCTGGTCACTCACCCAAAACCGTCCAGTAAAAGCAGCTCCTTAACCCTGTCACTTTTATGGTCACTTTCAAAAAATTGTTAATAACCGCAGCCTGCCCCTGATTAATACCCCTCCACTACCCCCCTCAGGGAACCCTGTTGAAATTTCAGGCTCCAACCTTACCTGAATGAATATGACCGCCATTGTTAACAAGGTTTATGATCAAGTTCTCACCAAATCGAACCCTGTCACAAAATGGCGCGGAACAATAAGTGTCGGAAAATTTGACGGTTGGTTTAAATCAATTATCATTATGCAGGGATTGGTCAAATTTCATCTGCTGTTATTTCTCATTACAGCGTTTGTTATTACTTACAGTAATATAGCTACAGCCATTAAGTTCATTCGTACATTGGTTCGTTGTCAATAATCAGGAGCAAACATGGCCAGTTACAAAAATCATGATACCGATGGCGATAACGGTGACACCGCCGAACTCCATGACCTGGGTATCGATTACCGCATTTTTAAGAAGGATAGCGCCGCGAATAAATTGTTAAGCCTGTTCAAAAATGCCAAGCGAAGTCATTACCAGTCCCAGGATATTATTTATCATGAGGGTAACGAGTCCGAAACCGCCTTTATTATCACTAAGGGTATGGTGAAGTTACTGAGTTATCTGCCTAATGGGCGGGCGCGGATTGTCCGGCTGCATGGCCCTGGCAATATTGTAGGTATGAGCGGCATTGTTGAGCCGCAATATGAGCACACGGCGGTGGCAGTCAACAGCGTGGATGTACTCAAGATTCCGGTCAGCTTTATTAAAGAGATCAAGCAAGAAGACCCGGAAACGTTCCTTGATATCAGTGAAAAGTGGCACCAATATCTGCGTGAAGCCGATGTCTGGATCACCCAGTTTTCGACCGGATCGATTCGTTCCAGGGTCGCAAGACTCATCACGTTCCTTTCCTACCTGGAAGCGGACACCAATCCCGAACACGTACAATTGCTTACCGGCGAGGAAATGGCTTCAATCCTGGGCGTTACCCCGGAAAGCGTCAGCCGGGTAGTTGCAGACTTCAAACGACAAAAAGTTTTACAACCGGTTGATGATGACACTCACCCGGATCTTTATAAACGTAACATAGATTTGCTCACCGAGTACGCGGAAGATTTATAAATTTCCACAAGACAATCACTCTTTCTTACCTGGTCGCTGTATCGCCGGCCTCTCGATCGACCAAACGACACCTTGCACCGGAACCACCGCACGTTATTACGGCAGGATATAGCCTTTTACGCGCCAGGAAACACGATGGCCAACAAAAAAAGGCGGTTTTTATAAAACCGCCAAAAACAGGAGCACAATGGTCTGTTAAGAAATGGTCTGTTAAAAAATGGCCCTGTTAAAAATATTATCGCCCGTCGTAGTAGCCACTAGCGCAACGGTGATCTTGACGTTAACTTATTAACCGGTGGCCCGATGCTGAGGCAAGAACTCGTCCTGACTGGCCAGTACTTTTTCGTAGCGGTCACTGATGAATTTCCAGTTCACAATATTCCAGAACCCTTCCAGATACTTTGGCCGGGAATTTCGATAGTCGATATAATACGCATGTTCCCATACATCACAGGTCAACAAAGGTATTTTCTGCTGCGTCATGGGGTTTTCCGCATTGTAAGTATTGACAATTTCAAGCTCGTTATTTCGATCTAAAACCAGCCAGGTCCAGCCGGACCCGAACAGATTTGTGGCAAACTTTTCAAATTCGCTTTTGAAATCATCCAGGGAATCAAAGCGCTTGTTGAGCGTTTCATTCAGCTTACCCGTTGGCTTCCCGGTTTGTTTTTCTGGCGCCAGACACCTCCAGTAAAAATCATGATTCCAGACCTGGGCGGCGTTGTTAAATATTTTTCCCTCGGACGACAACATGATTTCTTCCAACGTCTTGTTTTGGAAAGGCGTGTTCTCAATCAACCCGTTCAGTTTTTTTACGTAAGTCGCATGATGTTTATCATGATGGTACTTTAAAGTCTCCTCGGAGATATGCGGTTCCAACGCATTGTACTCATAAGGCAAGGGGGCCAATTCCAATTTTTCCGCCATTATACACCTCCATTCATTCCGCTTTGCAGGTTAGTTAAAAAGCTTGCAGAACGATTTAATTTACGAATTTTTTCGAGATCCATACAAATCCAAAATGCACCTGCGCCGCGAAAAACCGTACCGAATATATTACGGTTTCCCCGCGTCGCAGGCGCATTTGTGTGAAAAAATACCTGTTATTACTTGTGTTGTCATTGTTACATCTCAATAGGTGATCAGCTCACATCCATCTAACTATTCTATTGACATGCCATGAATGGGTTAATTACTTGATATCAACCAAGCTTGTTAAGGTTTTCTTTTTCAGAGTTGCCAAGGCTGTGGTCGGAACGAGTCTTTGGTTTCGGATCATTGCCGGTAGCGGCATACAACTCATACGGCAAAGTACCGCATGGATTATTCGGGCCACCACAACTCTTGATCCCAAACAGCCTGTATACGGGGCACCAACCCAGGATTGCCGTGAACAGTGGAATGATTCCGATCAACGCCACAACATAGGGCCATACCGGCATTGTGGTAGACTCTTCCAGCCATGTCGGTGATGCGGAACTCACGATTAACACCGTGGCTGACACTGAAATCATTGCAACACCCAATGCAAATCGAATTATACGGTCCAGATAGCCCATATTTTGAATCGGCGTCGCTCGATTGCCGCCAGTGGTATGGGTCTTACTCGTTTCTCCTGTAGTCATCGTGCTCATAGTGACCTCCTGTTTGCTTTCTATTACTGTAAATCGCATAATTTTGTT
>JASFMT010000112.1:0-9200 GCA_050117455.1 Gammaproteobacteria bacterium
AATTGGCCAGCCCCATGGACAATAAGGCTTCGATCTCGGTGCGTGCCGCGCCCACAGCTTGCTTGACGCATTGCAGCGCGTCGCTGCCGGTAACGCGCACGTTGTGGTGAATTGGCGTAGCAATATGCTGTTCCTGCAGGCGTTTTTCAATTTGCGGCCGGGCGCCGTAGACCAGTACCAGCCGGATCCCCAGGGTATGCAACAATGCAAAATCATGCACCAGCGAGTCGAAATTTGCCGCTGCCAGCGCTTCGCCGCTAAACACCACCACGAAGGTGCGTCCACGAAACGCGTTGATATAAGGCGCGGAATTTCGAAACAGGGTGGCAAAGTTCCGCAGAGAGTTATCGTCTGCCATGTTGAAGGCCCCGGTTTGTTAGCAGCGAACTGTACATACCATACATACAATAAAAATTAAGTTAAGCCAATGATTTACAAGTAAAGTGAGCGCGTTATTGTACTGTAATTGCTTATGGATGAACCAGCTTTCCAGCCGACTGAACCAAAGAGTTTTTACGGCATAGTTGAGGAATCGTTTTTCGGGTACTGTGCTCGCTTGAGCGTAACTGATTGTTTTGTTTATAAATCGATTATTTCCACACTGGCGTTAAGGGTCTGGCCTTATGGCCAGGTTATGGCATAATAGCCGTGGCTGTGGAGCCGCAGCGATTTAACACGTCTTTAAGATTATTTTTGTACATATATTAATTCGGGGGGGAAACTCTGATGGAAAAGTCTGTAACTTTAATTGTTAATGCGATTTGCTGTGTTGGTATCTTTGTATTACTGATTTCTCACGCACAGTTCTAAGCAGCCGTTTTACATTGACGAAAAAATAATAAGGTTAACCTCGATACCCCTGCCTGTTGTGGTTAACGATAATTCAATGTTGGTTGTCTTGATGCATTAAGATGTCTACTACAAGGCGCAGTACGTTACTCGTTGATTTATATGACAGTTAGTATGTGTATTGCGCCTTGCACTATTTCTCGGCAAGGCATGGATTCGCTTTCCGGTTGTAATAACTTCTCCCAGGCAAGAATTCTAACGCGGCTTTCATAAATTTTATTTATGAGGCGCGGTCGTGAAATGGCATTGGCTTCCAAGTCAATTTGCTATTGTTAGGTTATTTAAGGTACTAATAATAATTTTCTGGGTATTATGCCCGCCTTGTTGTGGGCTGCTGGATTTTTGGTTAACAACAGAGGGATCTGCAGGGCGACGGATAACATTGCCAGGAATAAATAAGTAACAACAATGTGAGGTAACACGTGTTCCACTGGGGGAAGTTTGCTGGTGCAGGGCTTGGATACATTCTCGGGGGTATACCCGGCATATTGCTTGGGCTAGTCCTGGGTTTTATCGTGGACAAAAGTGTCCTGGCATTGAAACAACCTCATTTCGCCCGCGTTGATCCTGCCGCGATCGCGCAACTGCAAAAAGAATTTTTCATCGCCACTTTTTCCGTGATGGGGCACGTCGCGGCGGCCGGGTCAGCGACCAGCGACGATCAGTTGCGTGCCTTGAACAAAGTGATTGCCCGCTTGAATCTACCGCCCGATGTCTACGATGAAGCCGTTAAGCTTTATAACCAGGCGAAAAATCCCGAGTTCAATCTCAATGAAGTATTGCTGCCGTTTTTGAGCGCCTGCCGGCAACAGTCTCACTTGCTGGAAATGTTTATGGAAATCCAGTTGTTTGCTGCCTATGAAGGTGGTGAACTTAATCCCACCCGCCAACAGATGCTGTTGAATATATGCCGAGTGCTGGAAATGTCGCGCACGGACTTTGACCGGATCTTCAGTACGATTCGGGCCGAGTACCACTTTAAGCGCGACAAAAAAACCGGAAAAGTGGTCAATATGGTGGAAACCAGCAATATCGCCCAGGCCTACGCGATTTTGAATCTGTCACCAAATGCCTCAAACGAGGAAATTAAACAGGCTTACCGCAGGCTTACCAGCATGCATCATCCCGATAAACTGGTCGCCAAGGGGCTGCCGGAAGAAATGCTGAAGATTGCCGAAGACAAAACCCGGGAAATTCGCCTGGCCTACGATCGTATCCGGGAAGTGCGCAATTTCTAAACCCCTTTTCTAAACCCCCTTTAAGCGGGCGGCCAGTACCGGCCGGCGCTGGCAATAATCGCCACCACAATGCCCAACGTTAGATTAATGGCAACGATGCCACGAATCTGATCCAGCCGCCGTTTGGCTTCCTCCAGGTTGTTCTGTTCCAGCGCTTCATTCATGCGGCGGTAAGGAGCAAAAAACAAATGCAAAAACAGCAGGATCATTAACAGGCCGATGCCGTGCATCAGGTGAATGTCCAGGGTCACAAACTGAAAGCCATCCCAGTTCGCGAAGATCATGTGATAACCGGTGAGCGGTAGAATGATAATGACGGCCCAAACCCAGACGAAAAAGCGCTGAAATACTGCCGACCATAATTGCAGCCTCAAGGGAGGTTCCAGTATTTGTCCTGCCACCGGGCGCAGCGCCATGTAAGCGAAAAACATTCCGCCTACCCAGATAATGGCAGCGGTCATATGGAGTGCGAGGGAGATAGCGATCATAGTTTTACTCCGTGTGTGCAGATTTTCGTAGGATTATTATCGAACACCCGCCGACCGGGTATTTTCACAAATGTAGTTCATTCAGGGCGTGACGCCTGGGTAAAATGACTGCAAACCCTATAGAATTTCCGGGAATGCTGGCAAGCCATTAGTTGCTATATTAGCAATATCGTCTGCCGAAAGCGATTAACTGGTTGTTTAAAAAGCGTATTTTGGTCAATATTTAGCGGTTTGGGGCGATCCTGGCAAATTCGCTCCGTCGGATAGCTGAAAAATCCGCACTAATGAGGTAAAGTGCGCGATTCGATCAACACAATGCCCGATCGGCAGAATTTCGGCACGGCTAACAAGATTACCGTTGTGCCCGCACCATAAACAAGAGGCGATTGTTATGTCAGATTTTTTCATTGCACCTTCAATCCTGTCAGCCAACTTTGCGCGCCTGGGCGAGGAGGTCGACAACGTACTGAAAGCGGGCGCCGATATCGTCCACTTTGACGTAATGGATAATCATTACGTGCCCAACCTTACCATCGGACCCCTGGTATGTGAGGCGTTGCGCAAACACGGGGTAACTGCACCTATTGATGTGCACCTGATGGTTAAACCCGTGGACCGCATCATTCCCGATTTCGCCAAGGCGGGTGCCACCTATATTACGTTTCACCCGGAAGCGTCCGAACACATTGACCGTTCGTTGCAACTGGTGCGCGACAACGGCTGTAAATCCGGCCTGGTCTTTAATCCCGCCACGCCACTGGACCATCTTAAATATGTGATGGATAAAGTGGATATGGTGTTATTGATGTCCGTGAACCCCGGTTTTGGCGGCCAGAGTTTCCTGCGCTCATCGCTGGAAAAACTGCGTGAAGCCAGAAAAATGATTGACGACAGCGGCCATGATATTCGCCTGGAAATCGACGGTGGTGTCAAAGTGGATAACATTCGTGAAATCACCGAAGCGGGGGCCGATACCTTTGTGGCCGGTTCCGCCATTTTTAACACCGACGATTACAAAGCGACCATCGATGCCATGCGCGCCGAAATCGCCGAGGCGAAAAAGTAGTATTGCCTAACGTTCAATACAATAAACGAATAAATGGGCGCTGCGGTCAACAGCGCCCTTTTTGTGTCAGGTAGCAAAACGAAATGAGCATTAACAAGCCGCAAATGATTCTGATCGACGTCGATGGCACGCTGGTGGACAGCGTGCCGGACCTGGCCTTTTGCGTAGATGAAATGATGAAGCAACTGGGCAGGGCGCCGCAGGGTGTCGAAAAGGTTCGCAACTGGGTAGGGAACGGGGTTGACCGCCTGATCAAGCGCGCATTGGTCGGGCAAATGGATGGCGAGCCTGACGAGACAAGCTTTAACCAGGCGCGTCCCATGTTTCTGGATTTATATGCCGACAATGTCAGCAAGCGCAGCGTGTTGTTTGACGGGGTACGCGAAGGGCTGGATTATCTGAAAAGCCAGGGTTATGCGCTGGGCTGTGTCACCAACAAGGCCTCGCAATTTACCCTTCCCCTGCTGAAAGACTTAAATATCTATGACGAATTCGGCATCGTGGTGTGCGGTGACACGTTACCCAAAAAAAAGCCGGATCCGTTGCCGTTGTTGCACGCGGCGGAACATTTCAATGTGAAGCCTGAACAGGCGTTGATGATTGGTGATTCCATCAGTGATGTGAAAGCGGCGCGTGCCGCCGGCTTTCAGATTATCTGCATGAGTTATGGCTACAACCACGGCGAAGATATTCGTGGCTATGATCCTGATTTGGTCATCGATTCCATGGTGCAGCTGAAAGGAATTTTGTAGCGCAGGGCATGGCCAAACCGTGATGAATGGCATAAAATAACCTGGCAAAACAGCGATTCAAACCCACAATGCACTATTGTCACACTAGAAAAATCGAACTGAACTTATACTGGATGGCCCGTCGATGGCGTGGCTAGCCGTTGCTTTGTCGAGCGTCCGTTCGTTAGATTGCGATTTTTTTAGGTGATTGATCATGGAAAAACAACAATTCGCCGCCCTGGCGGCCCAAGGGTACAACCGTATACCCCTCACCCGGGAAGTACTGGCTGACCTTGATACTCCCCTCAGCACTTATCTGAAACTGGCCAATGGTCCTTATTCCTACCTGTTCGAATCCGTGCAGGGGGGAGAGAAATGGGGCCGTTATTCCATCATTGGCTTGCCCTGTAAAACCGTTATCGAAGTCCGTGGCCATGAGGTCGCGGTGCGGGATGGGGCGACCATCGCCGAGCGGGCGCAATGCGATGATCCCCTGGAATGGATCAAACAATACCAGGCGCGTTTTAAATCACCGGAGCTGGACTATTTGCCCCGGTTCAGTGGTGGCCTGGTGGGCTACTTCAGCTACGATACCGTGCGGTATATCGAGCCGCGTTTAGGCGACTGTCCTAATTCCGATACGCTGAACACCCCGGACATCCTGTTAATGCTGTCCGACGAAGTCGTGGTGTTCGACAACTTAAGCGGCAAACTGCTGGCGGTGGTGTATGTGGACCCCGCGTTGGATGGCGCTTACGATCAGGCGCAACAAAGGTTGCAGGAACTGGTGGCGCAACTGGATAAGCCTGTTAGCCATAAGGCAAGTTCGACAGCCATACAGCACGTGGAGGAATCGGATTTCGTGTCCGGTTTTACCCA
Source organism: Gammaproteobacteria bacterium (assembly GCA_050117455.1). Lineage (GTDB taxonomy): Bacteria > Pseudomonadota > Gammaproteobacteria > SZUA-152 > SZUA-152 > JAKEGK01. The sequence goes on from JASFMT010000112.1 coordinate 5,252, forward strand.
GCAGGGTTTTGAGGACGCCGTGCGCCGCGCCAGGGAATATATTGTCGACGGTGACGTTATGCAGGTGGTATTGTCACAGCGCCTGTCCATTCCCTTTGCCGGCCGACCGCTGGATTTATATCGCGCGTTACGCACCCTGAATCCATCCCCTTACATGTATTATCTCAACCTGCAGGATTTTCATATCGTGGGTTCATCGCCGGAAATCCTGGTGCGTGCCGAGGACGGTGAAGTGACGGTACGGCCCATCGCCGGTACCCGGCACCGCGGCAAAACCGAGACTGAAGACAAGGCACTGGAAGCGGAGCTGCTTGCTGATCCCAAGGAACTGGCCGAGCATTTAATGCTGATTGACCTTGGCCGTAACGACGCCGGCCGCGTTGCGGAAACCGGTAGCGTAAGGTTAACGGAAAAAATGCTGGTGGAGCGGTATTCTCACGTCATGCACATCGTGTCCAACGTGGTGGGCAAAATCAAACCGGAATACTCCGCCATCGACGTGCTGCGTGCGACCTTTCCCGCGGGAACCGTGAGCGGCGCCCCGAAAATTCGCGCCATGGAAATCATCGATGAACTGGAACCCATCAAGCGGGGCGTTTATTCCGGTGCCGTGGGTTATATCTCCTTTACCGGCAACATGGATACCGCCATTGCCATTCGCACCGCGGTCATTAAAGATGACACGCTGCACATCCAGGCGGGCGCCGGCATCGTCTATGACTCCGTGCCGGAAAATGAATGGAACGAGACTATGAATAAGGCAAGAGCCGTGTTTCGCGCCGTGTCCATGGTTGAAGCAGGGCTTAACGGATCTCGTTAAAAAGACATTCAACGCAAAGGCGCTAAGGCGCAGAGAGTTTATGTGCGGTGTAGTTACGATGGATTTAGTGAAGTATATGTTTGGGTTATGGATGAAAATGAAATTTCAAAACAGGTTATTGCCGCTGCGATTGAGGTGCATAGAAATTTGGGGCCCGGCTTGCTGGAGTCAGTCTATCAGCAATGCATGCAATTCGAATTAGACGCTTTGGGTTTGCCGTGTGAGACAGAAGTGCCGGTTTCGGCGATATACAAAGGTAAAGTCTTTGATTCCGCGTTTCGTATGGATATGCTGGTTGCCGGGAAGGTAGTTATTGAGCTGAAAGTCGTAGACCGGGTATTGCCGGTACATGAAGCCCAGTTACTCTCGTATCTTCGGTTAACCGACAAAAAGTTGGGATTGCTTATTAATTTCCACGCGCCAAGAGTAAAAGACGGACTAAAACGGATAGTAAACAACTTGTAAACTTTGCGTCCTGGCGACTTTGCGTTGAGAAAAATTATGTTATTAATGATCGACAACTACGATTCGTTCACCTACAACCTGGTCCAGTACTTTGGCGAGTTGCAGGCGGACGTGCAGGTATTTCGCAATGACAAAATTGCCATTGCGGAAATTGAAAAACTCAAGCCCAGTCACCTGGTAATATCGCCGGGGCCGTGTACGCCCAACGAAGCGGGCATTTCCCTGGAAGCGATCAAACACTTTGCCGGCAAAGTTCCTATTCTCGGTGTTTGCCTGGGGCATCAGAGCATCGGCCAGGCCTACGGCGGTAAGATCGTTCACGCCAACGCGATTATGCACGGTAAGACTTCGATGATTTACCATAAAGGCGAAGGCGTGTTTAAAGGCATCGACAGTCCCTTTGAGGCAACGCGCTATCATTCATTAGTCATCGACAAGAACAGCGTGCCCGATTGCCTGGCAATCACCGCCTGGACGGAAGATGCCAATGGCAAGCTGGACGAAATTATGGGGGTGCGCCATAAAGAACTGGAAGTGGAAGGCGTGCAGTTTCACCCGGAATCCATTCTGACCGAGCACGGCCATACGTTGCTGAAAAATTTTTTAGCGCGTTAATATGTATTTATTCGCATGAAATTTCAGAATACAGGAATGATATTGACGCTATGGGGATTTGTAGGGTGGGCATAGCCCACCAAAAAAACGCGTAAGAGGGGAAAACCATGGACATAAAAGCCGCCATTGCCGCCGTTATCGACAAACGCGACCTGAGCCAGGATGAAATGGAGGCCGTAATGCGCACCATCATGACCGGGGAAGCCAGCCAGTCCCAGATCGGCGGATTCCTGGTGGGGCTGCGTATGAAAGGCGAAACCGTCGATGAAATTACCGCCGCCGCTAAAGTGATGCGAGAACTGGCGGCCCGGGTTAACGTAACCGGCGCGCATCTGCTGGATACCTGCGGTACGGGCGGTGACGGTGCCAGAACGTTTAATGTTTCCACCGCGGTGGCTTTCGTCGCCGCAGCCGCCGGCGCCAAAGTAGCAAAACACGGTAACCGTTCGGTGTCGAGCAAATCCGGCAGTGCCGATGTGCTGGAGGCCGCCGGTGTAAATCTGGATCTGTCGCCCGAGCAAGTGGCCCAATGTATCGAACAGGTGGGCGTCGGATTTATGTTTGCCCCCAAACATCACGGCGCCATGAAACACGCCATCGGTCCGCGCAAGGAAATGGGGGTGCGCACCATATTCAATGTGTTAGGGCCGCTCACCAATCCGGCAGGCGCGCCCAACCAGTTGCTGGGTGTTTTCAGTCACCACTGGGTGGCGCCGCTCGCCGAAGTGCTGGGGCAGTTAGGTAGCCAGCATGTCATGGTGGTCCACGCCGAAGATGGCATGGACGAAATCAGCATCGGCGCACCCACCCGCGTGGCGGAATTAAAAGACGGTGAAGTGAGAACCTATAACATGACGCCCGGTGAGTTTGGCATTGACCAGGGCGACGTATCGCAACTGGCCGTGGATGATGCACAGCAATCCCTGGTCATGATAAGGAAAGTATTCGCCAATGAACCCGGCCCCGCCCGGGATATTGTGCTGCTTAACGCCGGTGCCGCCATTTACACTGCCGGCCTGGCGGATAACGTCGCCAGTGGCATCGAAAAGGCCAAAGCAGTGTTGGCCAATGGCGAAGCGGCCAATAAACTGGATGCACTGGTGGATCTCAGTAAACAATTATAAACCGTATAATGTGGTAACCAAGGTAGGGTGGGTTTATACCCTCTTGGGTGCATTGCCCACCTGGATGCGCTGATGAAGAATACCCCTGACATTCTAAAAAAAATCCTCGATCGCAAACGCGAGGAAATCGCCGAGCGTTCGGACAGAATCGGTTTGGAAGAGCTGAAATCGCACTTTGATGATTCACCAACGCCGCGTGGTTTCGTCAATGCCATCGAATCGACCATCAAACAAGGCAACCCAGCGGTCATCGCCGAAATTAAAAAAGCATCACCCAGTAAAGGCGTGATCCGTGAAAATTTCGATCCGGTCGTTATTGCAAAATCCTATGAACAGGGAGGTGCAACCTGTCTGTCGGTGCTGACCGACGTGGATTTTTTTCAAGGTTCCGATGCGTATCTGCAACACGTCCGTGAGGCCTGTCCGCTGCCCGTCATCCGCAAGGATTTCATTATCGACCCTTACCAGGTCTACGAGTCGCGGGCGATGGGCGCAGATTGTATCCTGCTAATCGTCGCCGCATTGGGAGATGCAAAGATGCAGGAACTGTCAGCGCTGGCGCAACAGGTTGGCATGGATGTGTTGGTGGAAGTCCATGACGAACAGGAGTTACATCGTGCCTTAAGGCTGGATACCACGCTCATTGGAATTAATAATCGCGACCTTCATACTTTCGACACCCGCCTGGAAACCACTATTGATCTGCTGCCTCATATCCCCGGCGATCGCATCGTTGTCACCGAGAGCGCCATCCATACCCCGCAGGATATTGCCTTAATGCGGCAACACAATGTTAATGGTTTTCTGGTAGGCGAAGCGTTTATGCGCGCCGATGATCCAGGCGCCAAACTTGCAGAATTGTTCCAGGTGGGCCATGCCCACCCTACTAATTAGTTCCAGGTGGGCGGTGCCCACCCTTGTATCT
>JASFMT010000113.1:0-9031 GCA_050117455.1 Gammaproteobacteria bacterium
TATTTGTCGTGTTTACCCTGGTTATGGGTATCGGTGAAATCCCGTACAACCAGGAAATTATATTTGCAGGGTCGATGTCCATCGTGATATTTCTGATGTCCCGTCTGGTACAGGTGCTTGATGTAGATGCGCGGAGAACCCTGGTGGGTACGGCGGTTATTATTTTTGTCTATCGCGCCGTGCCAACACCCGGACCCGGTGCGACCTGGTGGATGATTGACGAACTGAAATTCGATCAACAGTTTCTTTCGGTGTTATCGCTCATAGGCGCCGGTTTAACCCTGTTTGGCATGTTTATTTTCCGGCGCTTTATGGCGGAGAAATCCATTGCCTATATCGTGGTGTTTCTGACTATTGTCAGCACGATCCTGTCATTGCCGATCGTGGGTATGTACTATGGGTTGCATGAATGGACAGCCGCTCACACCAATGGCGTCGTTGACGCGCGTTTTATCGCACTGGTTGATACGGCGCTGGAATCACCATTGGGCCAGATCGCCATGATCCCCATGCTGGCATGGATTGCCAATTCGGCACCGTCTCATTTAAAAGCGACTTTTTTTGCCGTGATGGCATCGTTTACCAATCTCGCGCTGTCAGCCAGCCAGCTGGGGACTAAATATGTTAATAAAATTTATACCATCAGGCGGGAAGTGACTGATCCGGTGACTGGCGAAGTGGTAACGCAGGCGAATTATGGCGAGTTAGGGGTGTTATTGGTCACGGTAACGCTGCTGGTCTTTTTGCTGCCGTTGCTGGCGATTATAATCGTGAAAAAGACACGCATGCAAAGTGCATGATCCTGAAGGTTCATCAATAAAGTATTGATGAAGGATTATTTCATGGTTTTCAGCTTGCCTTCCAGGACCTTAATTTGATTACTCATGGCTTGCGAAATTTTTGACAATTCCTGCCGCAGGAAGACATTTTCTATGTGGTTCTGAATGAGTCTTGCCAGTTTATTCAAAATCTCAATGTCTTTCTCAGAGTATATGTTTTCCACCACGTGTGTTCTTTTGTTTAATACCTGGATTGCCCCGGTTACCTTTTTGGTTGATGTGCCAATGATAGGGACACACAAGGTATTGCGCGGCTGAAAACCGGTTTGCATGGCAACTTCGTAATGCGCACCCATTCTTTCTTCAAGGTCGTCGGCGATGACCATTCGCCCTGTTGATACAACATCGCCCACAATAGAATTTTCTTTGCCGACGCTGATAGAGCGTTCCTCGACACCGGTACCGCAATGAAGCCAGATATTGGCGGATTTGGGGTCAAGAACAAAAATACTACATCGGTCCACATTCAACGCCATGGGTATAACCTCGACGAAGAACTCCAACATGCCCCGGTTGCCGGTCTTTTGCCACTTGGCATCCACTGCTTTTTGCTTGGCTCGAATCTCGTTGAGTTTTTTCTGTAAGTCAGATTTGTCCAGTGGAGGTTGTTGGGCCGCTTGAGATTTCGTTTTACGTAAAAACATGGATTGATCCCGGGGTAAATTTAATAACGCATAAATATTTTACGGATGCATAACTATATTATCGGCTTGTATCGACTAAAAATTTAGTTATTCATGCCTGTCGAAGTTCGGTGTCGAAACACGATAAGTATCGCGTTTGTATCCCAACTGGATTTATGTGAACTTCATCACAACCTCTCCGTTATTGTCTGAAACCGCGTTATCTGAAAAACGCATCAGGTGTTATGTGCTATGTGAGTTTCGCTGTAATACATGAATCGAATTAGAGTCATTTTGTAATTCCGAATTTGTTAACTGCGTCACAGTGCAGTGGATGCTATTATGATTACCCCGAAATATAGACGTTGTGACGAAAATTTTTGTCTTGTGACAAATATGATAACCAGTTCCTGTAATTGGCATGAGGCAAACGAAGAGCAGCTTTAAAAAAGGGAGCGGAAATTATTCCGTAATCATGGATTTAACATTTCAGTGAAGTATTTGGCACGTAACTTGTGATGGATAGCTCAGAATCCCATAAGTCGTAGAAAAACCGTAGTGAGGGAGTTATGAATAAGTTGTATTCGAAGTTAAGCATATATCAAAATATCATCGAGCGTTTCCTGGTAATCCTGGCTGTTAGTGTTGCTCTGACCGCCTGTAATGAAGATAAACTGGAACTTATGTCAACGATGGTATCCGAGGATTCCGGCGCAATGACGGATGGCGTACCTGCCCCGGATGCGGAGAATGCCACGGATAGTGTTGACGGTTTATTTGATGTGCCGGTGGCAGAGCCGGTTGTATTTCCGCTGTTGGCCGGGCAAACCATTGAAGTCGGAACGGTCACAGTTACCAATACTGAAACCAGTATCATTGTTGTATACGAAACCGTTGACGGTTGGGGAATCACCGAAACCCATGTTGATGTGGCGCTGGATTACAGCGGCTTGCACACGAACGGGCCGGGTAACCCTGTTGTGGGTCGTTTTGATCAACAGACCAGTCACCCGGAACCGGTCAACCAGGTCGTGCATATGATTGAAGATTTGCAATGGATGGCCGGCACGTCTATATACATTGCCACGCACGCTGTTGTGACGTCTCAGGGTCTGGGGACGGAAACAGCCTGGGCCGGTGACCTGGATTTTCCGGGACGTAATTGGGCCACTTACCTGGGTTATACCACGCAAGACGTTGTGCAGGATGATAGAGGGCTACTGCAATTTTCCGATGCCGTTTATCAGATTAGCGAACCCAGTCGTATAATCAGCATTCCGGTGAATATTCCGGTTCAGCGCACCGACGGATCCTCGGGCAGTATTAGCGTTGACTATCGTATTGTTGGCGGTACTGCCACTTATGAAGGCGATGATCCGGGAAATGGCGATTATGATATTGATAGCCTGCAGGGGACGTTGGTATTTAATGAAGGTGATACTGAGCAAGTTATTACGATCACGATTCTGGATGACCGCATACTGGAGGATCCCATTGAAACGATTGAGCTGGAATTATTTAATTCCTGTTGCCTGGGTGAACCAATAACAGCGGTGGTTGAGATTGTCGACGACGAGGAACCCAATTAATGCTTTTTGGAAGCGTTCCTCATTAATTGCTGACGATCGCTGTCTGTCGTAATAAAATATTAATGAGAAAAGACACCGGACTGGTTTGTTGAAATCCAGTCCGGTTTTTTTGTCTGAGCAATGCGTGCAAGGCTAAACATAATCAACAGGTTTTCAGCCTTATTAATCTTTAGTAATACCACAAAGAGTACGGGTTTTCTTCGCAACCCGGCCAATTAGGTCGGACCACCTTAAATCAATTTCATGCTTTTGGGCAAATACCAGATAAAACGATGAAAATCGTCTGCATTTTTGATCTTTGTCAGAAACAAATCACCGATGCACGCTAGTATTAGTGTCGTTGATTAGCGATTTTTATAGGTATTTTTATCACCGACGTGTTCGAATGCCTGGCATAGGATTTATGCTGGTGTTCAGACAGCATAGGCGTTTGTTGGAATACAGCATTGTTGAGTTGTCTTTATTAAGGTTGCAAAGGAAATACTATTCAATGATAAATTATTACGTCGATCACAAGCGTGATGTATTGGTGACAAGCGTAGCGGCGAAAGTGAGTGTTCAAGATGTTCTTGAACATATTAAAGCCATTAAAATTGACAAAAAAGCCAACAGCTGTGTCAAGGAATTGATTGAGTTACATGGTTCAGGTGTCGGGTTTTCCTTTCCTGAGTTGTTTACGATTGTCGAAGCAGATCAAAAACGTTACGGAGACGACGAACGCTATATTGCCATTGTTATTGAATCACCGGTTTCGTACGGCCTGGCGCGCATGTTTATGGGATTACAGGTTAACAAATCATATGTGATCAGGATTTTCCGCGAACGCGATGATGCAATAGAATGGTTAGATAGTATCGTATCCACCGATCAAGCATTTTCCCTGGAGGGCGCCGGTACCTGAGCATGATCTCTTGCGGTTCTTGATTTGTCCTTCACCGCCATTCCTTGACCAATATCCAACGTTTTTTATTTCACTTTGCATGATTGAATACCTTTCCCATCCTTTTGTTCGAGATCTTTGTTGGGCTATGGAGAGCCCCTCGTTAATTACCGATCCGGATTGCGTTGTCAATGATAGTGAATGTGAGTCTGTTATCGCCAACAACCAGGAGTGGTTGCGGCAACTGGATGCCCGGCCAGAGGCCCTGGTTCGATGGATTGAACAGCAGCTATCGCCACGCCTGGGTTATTATTTCGAGCAACTGGTGGCGTTCTGGCTACAGCAGAAAATAGCGCCTGGACGTGTAACGTCCCACGTCCGTGTTTTCCAGGATAAACGGGTACTGGGGGAGTACGATTTTTTATTTGTACCGCCGGGGCGGGAAGTGATTGAGCATTGGGAGACGGCGGTAAAATTCTATCTTCGTTTCGAAGATCGCGACGGTCACAATCATTGGTATGGACCCAATCCCAGCGATACGCTGGACAACAAGTTGTCCCGGATGTTGAATCACCAGTTACAGCTGAGCGAATTTCCACAAGCAGCGCCGGTATTAAAACGTGTTGCCCGTGATGTGTTTCATTTCGCTAATGTCCCGCCAGTGGTATCCCGCGCGTTTTTCAAAGGTTACCTGTTTTATTCGTCCAGAGAAGATTGGGGTCAGCCATCGGTGATCCCATCCTCGGCTGCACCTTTTCACCTGCGGGGATGGTGGACGCGAATGAGTGATCCCCACATTCCCGTCAGCGGTACCGATGTTCGTTATATGGTGCTGCCGCGCCTCAAATGGTTGGCTCCGGCACGTGTTGACAGCGGAACATCATCGACAGCAACAAGCCAACAGTTACGAGATAACGGCCAGCTGCACGAGCAATTGTCTCGTCATTTTGATCAATCACAACAGCCTCTGCTGGTCGCCGTATTGGAGCCAGACGTTAATGGGCAATGGCGCGAACAATCCAGGGGCTTCGTGGTGGGTACTAACTGGCCCGTTCTACCCGGTTAAAAGTGCCCGTATCGCCAATATGTTCAACCTTTTTAGCAAAATGTGACCGGGTTCTATGTTAAACTGGTACCTTCATCACATCTCGTAGCGGTTTTTTCGACCATTATTAATGTGTAGCGGCTAAAAGTGCTGTTATTTTATGCAGTGGGCGGTGTTGGATTACAGAATAGTGGCCAACTGCCGATAGGTAATGAGTCGGACCACTCACGAGCCCATTGATCAACAATCGACATTGCAGGGAGTGAAACAAAGCGCTTATGAAAGGCTTGAAACTGGATTTAATGACGGTATTGGTACTGTTCGTGGTGGCCAGTGTATTTTTCACGATGGCAACTGGATTTGGTGATGGTAAAGAATCAAAAGTTAACACGGAGCATGCCTTCCAAGGCAGCGCGCCAAAAACTGCCGGTACGGTTATTTCCGGCGGGTACACGGCGACTCACTCAGGTACCACAACTCAATCAACGGTCATTCGCGCTTCAACAAAGGCGCTCTGGAATTGATCGTTTATACCGCCAATTTTTCTATCGCTTATTGCACCGCTAACCGCGATTGCTATCCTTCCTGATTTATAACGCCTGAATCCATCGCTGATAAATCACATCAGCGATGGGCTGTAATTTTTCCACCCTGTTATAAACATCGGCCGTCATTTGTTCCGCTGATTGCAGGCTGTCGGACGGTGTTTTAAGCTCATCGGCATTTTTCGCTGCCCATTCCTTTACCATGGGCGCAGTCATTTCTATATGACACTGCAATGCAAGCGTGTTGCCAATGGCAAAGGCCTGATGCGGGCAATACTGGCTGGATAACAATAATGACGCACCATCGGGCACGGCAAAGGTTTCTCCATGCCAATGAAAAACATCGAAGGAATGGGGAAGGGTGTTTAGCCACTTGTGGGCGACGGGGTTGTCAACTTGTTGTACCGCATGCCAGCCAATTTCCGTGACCGGGTTTTTATCAATCGTCGCACCCATTGCCCTGGCAATGAGCTGACCACCCAGGCAGTGACCTAACAGCGGCATATCGACTTTTATAGCCTGTTTAATCAATGCTGCTTCCTCATCGATCCACGGCAGGTCATCATTGACACTCATGGGTCCGCCCATAAAGACCATCGCACTGAAATCACTAATCGATTGTGGAACGGGATCGTGTTGATCAATACGAATGAGTGTATGGGGAATTTGATGATTGTCCAGAAAGTCCGCCAGGTAGCCCGGGCCTTCGTATTCCAGGTGACGAAAAATGGCGATAGGTTTCATGGCAAGTCCGGTATGTCCGAAATGGTTGTGGCTGGAGCTTTATTTTAACGCAAAGGCGCTAAGGCGCAAAGATTGCAAAGGAATCAAGCTGTAATTTATGTTTTGAGGGCGTTTAATCTTAACAGGTTCAACTACCAGGCGTTATACATTATTTTAACTTTGCGTCTTGGCGCCTTTGCGTTGAGATGTTGTTTTTCAGTGAATAAGCAGTCGTTATCTTACATGTCTTTTTCGATGAGAGCGTAAGCCGAATGGTTGTGGATGGATTCGAAATTCTCCGATTCCACGATGTAACCGTCAATGCGTTCATCGTCGTTCAGCTTGCCGGCGATATCGCGCACCATGTCTTCCACGAACATGGGATTATTATAAGCGCGTTCGGTGACATACTTCTCATCCGGCCGTTTCAACAAACCATACAGTTCGCAGGAGGCGGTTTTTTCAACCACGTCGATAAGGTCTTCGATCCATACAAAGGTATTGGTGCGCACCGTCAGTGTGACATGTGAGCGCTGATTGTGGGCGCCATAATCGGAAATCTTTTTGGAGCAGGGGCACAAACTGGTCACCGGTACCTGGACTTTCAGGGTGGTAATCTGTTTGCCGTCCTTCACTTCTCCCAGAAATGTAACGTCATAGTCCATGAGGCTCTCGACGCCCGATACCGGTGCAGCCTTGTTCACAAAATAGGGGAACGACATTTCAATGTGGCCGGCTTCGGCTTCAAGGCGTTCCACCATTTCACTGAGAATGTGTTTAAATGACCGCACGGAAATCTCTCGCTCGTATTGATTCAAAATCTCCACGAAGCGGGACATATGAGTGCCTTTGAAGTTATGAGGCAGGTTGACGTACATATTAAAGCTGGCAATGGTATGTTGCTCACCGCCACTGCGGTCACGTACCCGGATGGGGTGGCGGATATCCTTGATACCAACTTTGTTGATGGGTAACTTGCGGGTATCAGCGCTGCTTTGAACATCAGCGATGGTTCTTATCTCGGCAAGTTTGGAAATGTCTTGTTGCTTGCTCACGGTGTTAATCTCTGTCGTGGAAATAATAAGCGGGCCGGGCTGTCCTTGTGCCAGTGAATTGCTCGGTGGCAATATACGCGAAGCAAAAATTACTCGGTATACCTGACGCAGGCGCGTTCCGTTTCCCACAATGTAATTGCCGTGACCCGTACACGGTCGTTGTTCAGTAACTCCGACACACCCTGATATATGTAGGCCGCGATGTTTTCCGCTGTCGGGTTAATCTCGTCGAAAGGTTTGATTTCGTTCAAATAGCGGTGATCCAGCTCGGCGGTCACCTTTTTGGTGGCGGTCTTGATGGCCTTGAAATCGATACCCATGCCGACGCTATCCAGTTCGGAGGCGCATACTTCCACCTCGACTTTCCAGTTATGGCCGTGTAACCGGCTGCACGCGCCCGGGTAATCGCGCAACGTATGCGCAGACGCAAAATCGGTAACGATTTTTAAAGTGTATGATGCGGCCATTACTTGACTAAAATGCTAAGGTATTTTGGGGGTTATCGCAAGCTTGTTTTGCTAAAAAGTCTTTAATGGACGCCATTATACCAGAAGTGTTCAGTCCGCAAGCAGCTAAACATTCCTCGCGGGTACCATGTTCAATGAATTGATCCGGAATACCCAGGTTTAATAGGGGAATCTCGATGCCCATCGACGCCAGGTATTCGTCGATGGCGCTGCCCGCGCCACCTTCGACAGCGTTTTCCTCGATGGTGACCAGATAGCGATGGGAGGAGGCCAGTTTTGACAGGAGTTGTTCATCCAGGGGCTTGATAAAACGCAAATTCACCACGGTGGCACCCAGTTGCTGGCCTACGATGGTGGCCGGGGTGACCATGCTGCCCACCGCTACAATGGCGATGTCCTTGCCGGTAATAACGGTTTGCGCCTTGCCGATTTCCAGGGCGGTCATGGTTTTGTCGATGGAGGCGCCGGGCCCTTTGCCGCGGGGGTAGCGCACCGCGGCCGGGCCATCGTGCAAAAACCCGGTGTATAACATTTGCCGGCATTCGTTTTCGTCCGCCGGTGCCATAAGGGTCATGTTGGGGATGCACCGCATATAACTGAGATCAAAACTGCCCGCGTGGGTCGGGCCATCAGGGCCCACCAGGCCGGCCCGGTCGATGGCAAACAGTACCGGCAGGTTCTGCAATGCCACGTCATGAATCAGTTGGTCGTAAGCACGCTGCAAAAAGGTGGAATAAATGGCGACCACCGGCTTCAAACCGTCGCAGGCCATGCCCGCGGCCAGGGTCACGCTGTGTTGTTCGGCAATACCCACATCAAAGTAACGGTCAGGATAATCGCTCGAAAATTGCACTAGCCCCGAGCCTTCTCGCATGGCCGGCGTAATGCCGATGAGCTGCTTGTCCTCCGCGGCCATATCGCAAATCCAGTCGCCAAAGACCTTGGTATAGGCGACACCTGGGGACTGATCCGCGGCGGTAGGTTTGAGAATTTTGCCGGATTCCGGATCAAATGAACCCACGCCATGATAGGTGCAGGGATTTTGTTCGGCGGGGGAAAATCCTTTGCCTTTTTTGGTGACCACGTGCAGAAACTGCGGACCATCCAGGTGTTTCAGGTTTTGCAGCGTGGTGACCAGGGTATCGATGTCGTGGCCGTCGATGGGGCCAATATAGTTAAAGCCCAGTTCTTCAAACAATGTGCCGGGTAGTACCATGCCCTTGGTGTGTTCCTCGGCGCGCCGGGCCAGCGCCCAAACGGTAGGC
>JASFMT010000114.1:0-8999 GCA_050117455.1 Gammaproteobacteria bacterium
TTTCATTAGCGGGCTGCATAGCCAGATCGTGGTGGGATCTTTTCCACGCCTTGTATTGCGTAGCGTGGCAATCCTGGCACACGCCGCTACCTGTATAGGACGCAGCATTGCCAGGCATGGCGGTAAACGCAAACATCAAGTAGACAAGAACTTGGTAGAAAATTCCAGTACCAATATGATACTTTTCGTACTTGTTAATAGTGTAGGGATTCATAAATAATTCTTGTTTACTTTATACATTTAATTGCCGAGCACTTCAGCCAACGTATTGCCGATTGCCGCCGAAGGTGGTTTTATACCGACATAATTAGCCAATGTCGGTGCAATATCATAAGGTGTGACCGCACGACTAACCGTTTTCGGCTGCAAGCCTGCCCCGGCAAATATTACAGGTACATGTGTGTCGTAATTCCAGGGCGAACCATGGGTCGAAGCCACTGTGAGACCATCGAAGTCATTGATAAACACATTGGGCTCGAATACCAGAAAAATATCACCTGAGCGTTTAGAGTGAAAATTACGCAGGATCGCTCGATTCAACAAAGTTTCTGGCAAGCTTGAGGTTCGCAGTGCCGCACTCGATACGGCTGCCGATACACCATCGAATTTCATTAATTCCTCAGCAACTACTTTCTCCACCTCAGCCTGGTCCAGCCCTTTCTTGCGAATCAAATTATGATTGAGATAGACATAGGGTTGAAAGTAAGCCTCAATAAGTTCTTCACCTATACCAAATTTCTTTTTTAATGCGGCGATGGCAGGCGTCTTGTCCAATGCCTTGGTATCGAAGTAGTGCGCGTTTTCTATACCCAGCTCGTGCAAATGCCCTGGTATTTCAGGCTGTCCATGATCCGCGGACAGTACGATCAGCGTGTTCTTCAGTCCTACAGTCTTATCAACATAAGAAAACAAATTCGCCAGCGTACGATCCAAACGGCCAATATTATCTTCACTTTCCAGGCTGGATGCTCCAAACAGGTGACCCACATAATCCGTGGAGGAGAAACTGACTGCTAGATAGTCCGGTACTTCATCCTGGCCGAGCTGTTCGTTGTCCAATAAAGTCTTGGCAAAATCCAGCGTGAGTTCGTCTCCCGCCGGACTCAATGTCAAACGTGTGGTGAAGTATTTGTCACCCGCTTCTCCGTAAGCATGGGGAAAAGTACGGCCAAAACCGGGAAAATCGGTTTCATATTCTCGATCGTCATGCTTGCCAAATAAATATTTTTCTACTGGTTGCATTAATTCCCAGGCTTTACCGGCATAAGCAGCGGCGGGCTTGCGGGCGTTCCAGTCGGTGACCCACTTTGGATACTGTTCATAGTAATAAGTACTGGTAACAAATTCGCCGCTGGACTTGGAAAACCAGAACGCCTTGCCGGCGTGTCCTGCCAATGATACGGCGCCACGGTCTTTCACCGATACGGCAAAGATTTTTGATTGACCGTTAAAATGCACCGCCAGCTCATCGCTGAAGGTGGATGACAAAATGGCCGTTGGTGATCGACCATCGACCTTGGCAGCTTTCTGTGTGGGATCGATTTCGGTCTTCTTGTCAACATCTGCACCAGCAGTCAACAAATGATATTTTGCATCCTCAATATTGTAGGTGAGACGGCCCTTTTCCCGATCGAACCAGACATTACCCACCATGCCGTGAGCCGCGGGTACCGATCCCGTCGCTAGCGAAACATGCCCAACAATCGTTTCCGTGTTGGCGTGTAGATAATGCGCATTGGTGTAGTCAACACCTCGCTCCATTAGGTATCGAAAACCACCATTCCCAAGTATATGCGCATAGCGTTTGGGTAAATCACTACGCAAAGCATCCACGGTGATCTGCAAAATCAAACGTGGTGTGGCTTTCGTGTTTGAGCGAGGAGTTGTTGCTTGTACTTGTGTTGCTACTGCTGCCGTTGCTGCGGTAGATGATTTCTCCGGCGAACATGCTGATAATGCTATTCCGGATACTATTGTGGATACTATACAGAGTGAGACAGCATGAACAGTCGATTTCATTTGGTTTCCCTTGATCTCCAAACCATGTTTCTCAAAATGGTTGTTACTAAAGAAAAAGGGTGCACCACTAATGGTACACCCTTGGAAACAAACTAACTTTAGTGGGGACCCGGCTGCAGCATTTCCTCCATAACCTTATCAAGACTGAAACTTGCCGCTTTCATGCGCGGCGGATATTCCTTGAATGTCTCGAGGAAGTTTCCGACGTAGGCCTGTGCAGGAACCAGCAGGAAGGCACGGTCGATCATCCAATCAAAATAGGTATTGGATGTGATCTCCGCTCTTTCATAGGGATCACGGCGCAAGTTTTCAATCAAAGGTACTCGTAGAGGAGTAAAAGGTTCCATCCACACACGGAAGGTACCCGTGGACTTCTGCTCCATGAAAATGAGTTTCCAGTCCTTATAGCGCAATGCTGTCAGATCACCGTCATCTGAGAAATAGAAAATCTCATTGCGTGGGCTTGGTGTTTTGTCTGGGTTTTTCAGATGTTCGGTAAGGTCGTAGCCGTCCAGGTGCGCTTTGTATTTACGCCCAAGTGCTTTTGACTTGTAGCCATCGAGCAAATCTTTTTTCATGTCTTTTTTGCCGGCAGCGGCAACAAAGGTCGGCAGCCAGTCCATGTGATGAACAATACCGTTACTCACTGAACCGGGTTTGACGACGCCGGGCCAGCGCACGGCCGCGGGTACCCGCCAACCGCCTTCCCAGTTTGTGTTCTTTTCACCGCGGAACGGTGTGGCAGCCGCATCGGGCCAGGTGTTGTAGTGGGGACCGTTGTCTGTGGAATAGTGCACGATAGTATTGTCAGCAATTTTCAATTCATCTAACAGTTTAAGAAACTTGCCGATGTGCATGTCATGCTCAACCATACCGTCGGCGTATTCATCCTGACCACTAATACCACGCAGTTCCTCTTTTACGTGAGTGCGAAAATGCATGCGGGTACCACTCCACCATACGAACCAGGGTTTACCCGCCTTGTGTGCTTTCTTGATAAACTCGATGGCTGCGTCAGAAGTTACATCATCGATTGTTTCCATACGCTTTTTAGTCAGCGGCCCGGTATCTTCAATTTTTTGTTTGCCGCCTTTTAACGCCCAGGAATGAATTACCCCGCGCGGACCAAATTTCTTCTTAACCTTAGGATCTTTGAAATAATCCTCGTTCTCCGGCTCTTCTTCTGCATTCAGGTGATACAGGTTGCCAAAAAACTCATCAAAACCGTGATTGGTAGGCAAGTGTTCATCGCGATCACCCAGGTGATTTTTGCCAAACTGGCCGGTGGTATAACCCTGGTCCTTGAGTAGTACCGCGATCGTGGGATCAAGGGTGGTTATGCCTTCTTTTGCGCCGGGTAAACCCACTTTTGACAGGCCGGTGCGAAAAACGCTTTGACCAAGAATAAAAGTAGACCGGCCAGCGGTACATGATTGCTCGCCGTAATAATCCGTAAAAATAATGCCTTCATTGGCGATGCGGTCGATGTTCGGGGTTTTATAGCCAACCAGCCCTTTGGTATAAGCGCTGATGTTACTTTGGCCGACATCATCACCCCAGATTACAAGAATATTAGGTTTCTTTGCCGCCATCGCAGTACTGCTTAGTGCAAGCAGCGTTACTGAGACGAACAAGCAATAGGTAATCCATTTATTTATTTTCATTACGTGGTTTCCTCTTGATCTAGATTCATCAAAATCGTTTTACTAAGGGAACAGGGCAAGGTAAATCTCTCGCCTTTATGTGCGGACAACAGATTTTTCCGCCGTGGCACATCTTTTGGGCGAGAGGATGGGTCCCTGGTGTTACGTTATTGATAACGTTTATTGTTAATAATATGGGCCCTTGTTCCTTAACTGCCGTGACACGTAAAATGCTAACGGGCTTGAAGCAATGCGTATATTGGACTTTGGTCCAATATATTGGTAGTGACGTAACAGAATGACTAAGGAGTGACCAGGACAGTCGTGTTACTCAGGAAGGAATTATAGCGCTATCGTTAGTGTGGGTTTTAGGATGAATACCGGTTAAGGTACACAAACGCACCAGTTCGGCCACTGAAGATGTGGCCGTTTTCTCCAAAATGCGGGCGCGATGTACTTTGACGGTTTTTTCTGTAATGCCAAGTTCCGCGGCAATTTGCTTGTTACGCAAGCCACTAATGACCCATTGCAATGTTTCCAGTTCGCGGCCTGTCAGCGAGGCGACACGTTGTCGAAAACTATCATTCTCACTTGTTACCACAAGTTGTTGCCGTTGATGGTCTATCGCAGCGTCGATCGACGCCAATAGGCTTTTTTCATCGACCGGCTTGGTGAGAAAATCAACCGCGCCGTATTTCATGGCCTGCACGCTATCGGATATGCCAGCGTGCCCGGAAAGAAATATAATCGGCAACTTGCAATTCAGAGTATCGAGCTGTTGCTGAAGTTCGATACCGCTGACGCCAGGCATACGTAAATCGAGAATCACGCAGCCGGCGCCTGCAGGGATTGAGTTATTGAGAAATGCTTCTGCTGATTCAAACGCCTCGACAAAATAACCAGACGAGTGCAACAGGCGCTTCAGACCTTTTCGTACCGACGCATCATCGTCTATCAAAAAGACTGTTGTGTCCGGATTCATGCTTCATCCTCCGCTATAGGTAACGAAAGATAGAAAGTGGCACCACTGTCTGCATTGTTTTCTGCCCAAACTTTCCCATTATAGGTTTCGGCAATTCGTCGGCATATCGCCAGGCCCATTCCAAGACCACCTTTCTTGGTGCTGAAAAAGGAATCAAACAAACGAGGCATTTGCTCTTTGGGTATGCCGGTACCGCGATCACGAACAATTACGAGTACGTTATTCTTATTATAAGTCGTCGCAACTTTTAATTGGCGTGCCTGGAGATCAGCGTTCCTTTGTGCCGCAATGCCATTGTGCATAAGATTCAATAGCACTTGCTGTACTTCGGTCTTCCCTGCTTTAACAGTCGGCAAGTTAGATGCCAGATCAAGTACCAGCGGAACCTCGGACAATACCAGTTCCCCGCGAACAATGTCCGTCATTTCACGGATAATCTCATTCAAATTGAGCTTGCTGGGTTCACTTTTTTCTTTGCTCAACAATCCTCTCAGGCCGTGAATAATATCACCCGCACGCTTATCGTCCCGGACTATATCGTCCAGGGCCTCTTTGATTTCGTCAAGGTCCGGCGGCTGGATTGCCAGCAAACGGCGTGCCGCCTGCGCATTACTGAGGATAGCAGCTAATGGCTGGTTAAGTTCGTGCGCCAGTGCACTGGACAATTCACCCAGCGTGGTAACGCGAGTCGCATGAGAAAGTTCGGCGCGAAATTGTGCCAATGATTCTTCCGTGCGCTTGTTCTCTGAAATATCAACACCGATACCCACCAGGTGTGGCTTCCCGTCGATTTCAACGCGCACCCCGGTAAACGAATAGGGAACAAGGGCGCTGTTCTTAAGTTTCAAGTTGAGCTCTGTGGTTGTGCAGCCTTCGTCAAAAACTCTGGACCATTCTCGCTCTAACGCCGGAAGTTCATTTTCCTCGAACCAGTTTGTAACAGGGAAATTAACAAGTTCTTCTGCTGAATAACCTGTCATTTTTTCGTGCTGCTTGTTCCAGCGGATTAATCTTCCATCTACCGTATATAGATAGAGTAGTCCCGGTACACTATCAAAAACGGCGTCAGTTAATGCCCGGGCGTTGCGCAGATCATCTTCATCCTGTTTGCGTTCCGTATGGTCAGCACATACTCCCATTAGTTGTTGTGGTCTGTTGATGGGGCCACTATAGGAACGGCCACGAACCACACGCCACTGCGGCCTGTCACTATCACGCAACATGACTCGATATTCAATACGAATAGATTGAGGCGTTGTGGCAGCCTGTTCGATGGTAGAGCGAACGAGGCTGCGATCGTCCGGGTGAACAGCAGAAAGCACTTTGTCGAAGCTGATTTCGTCTGACGGTCCGAAACCGTGCATGGCACGCGCTGTCCTGGTTGCCCAAAAGGTCATGGTGGTAAAATCCAGAGACCACAATCCTATATCTGCCGCTTCGACGGCATCGTCGAGCCGTTCTTCACGTTCAGATCGTAAAAGTCCCTGGGCCAGGATTTCCCCCAAAATTTGTGCGCGATGGATTGATTCAGAGGAAAGCTCCTTTCTCGGGTGGCTGGTCCCAAGCACAAGGACGCCGAGCATTTCCTTCTTACCCACAAGGGGAATACCATACAAGGAGCGGATACCAAGTTGATCACAAAACACCTGATCAACTCCCGCATTTGGAGGGAACGGTTTTACGTCTGTCACGTATACCGTATGTCCACGAACGACTTCGCAAATCGTCCAGGGGCATTCAAATGTTGTTGGGTTTGCAGTGTCATTTAAAATATGAGGGCCCCGCCACATCCCCTCGCCTATAGCCAGGTGTTCAAAAATATGCAATTGGGCAAGTGTGTCGAATTGCAGCAA
This sequence comes from Gammaproteobacteria bacterium, assembly GCA_050117455.1. Lineage (GTDB taxonomy): Bacteria > Pseudomonadota > Gammaproteobacteria > SZUA-152 > SZUA-152 > JAKEGK01. Next base: position 6,498 of record JASFMT010000114.1, read on the forward strand.
GTCAGCGATTTGACCCAACGCATCGCTCAGGTGGGACTCCATGTTACGCGAAATATTGCCGTTGAATCCTCGCGTAAATTCCCTCACTAACCACTCGAATTCATGGCCTTCGTCGTATCCACTTATGTGTGTCGGATTCCCACTGTTGAAATCCGGTAGTTTATTGTACATAACGTATCCAGGTTACGTTAAATTGAAATACACACTAAGGCACTTATTGCCCCGACTAACTTGAAAAATAATAAACAAAATTCTTTTGTTTATTTGAAATTTAATGTATTTATATTTAGCCGGCAACTATAGGTTGACTAAAGAAGCACCAAGTTCCATTTCTGGCTAACAACGAAGTAACTTGATCGACAAGGCATGCGTAGAAACCCTTATTGACAATAAACACGATTCTGTTCAGCGTTGTTTCGGTTGGGAACGTATAAATAATTCCGCCATGCGAACAGTGTCCTTAAACAATCCGCTCGATCAGAACGCTACAATCACATCAGTCGAAAACACCCATCCGTTGCCACCCACCGCAAAGGGTACGCTGCTGTAGCCTACCGGTGAATCATCCAGGTAAAGCCCCTGTACGTTGACCCGCATTTCTTTTCGTTTGAATGGAAACCAGTTAGCTCCAATACTAATGTCAGATGGGTTACCGTATTCACCATTGATATAGGAATACCCCAGATACGCTTGCAGAGTTTTCGGTGTAATCATCATGGAACCCTGGATTTGAAAACCCTTATCATCAAGCTTTGAAACCGGTATCGGTCCGGTAGTCGAGAAATCGTCCACCCGGCGAATGTAGTATTCCGCTTCCACAGAGTAACCGTGATATTTAAAGCCACCATTGACGGCCAACATGGCGTAGGTAGCTTTGCGAATATCGCTGCCGGTGCCAAACGGGTCTGTGCTGAATATGCGTGTTCCATCCGAAAGCCGGATTTGGGAATTCTCGAAACCGTCTGTACCCGGTTGGCCCTGGGCATCTTCACGGCTGTGCGTAAAATGGACCCCAAAGAGCGTCGCTATGTCTGTATGATTTTCGTAATCTCCGAGCCCTTCACCGGGGCCATATTCACCGGTGCCCGGCATCCACCAAATCGCGGCTGATACGGTATTAAATTCATCATCCAGTTGTGCTGCGTTCACGCCCAATTGACTGAGATTGTTACCAATCATGGCGCGATACTTGAGTCCCGGTTGTATGGCACCGGATGCCCAAATACCGGAGGTATAAGAACCTCGAAAAAATTCGTCGGCGATGGTGCGATGATCGTTCTTGAGCCAGTTTGGAAAGGTATAATTCATTGAACGCGTCGCCGGTAACGCACCTATCCCGCCATAGAGATGAAATGCATCGTTAAACTGGTACCCCAGGTTTCCCGCGACTACCACCTGGGCGGGGTCTCCCTGGCTCGTATTGGATGTCCAGGTATACACCAGAAACCTGAATTGTGGATCAAACAACCAGCCCTTGAAACTCATGTTCACTTTTGCCAGTTGAACATCATTGCGAATATCCAGGGTAAATGGCCGGCCAAAGTCGTCGGTATAGGTGTCATCAAGCCCTTTCTGGTTCAGGTAGCGCATGTAGGTAAACAGACTGAAACTTATCTCGCCATCCTTGTTACGCGCCAATACAAAACCCTTGCCCGGCTCGTAGTTGCCCGCTTTTTTATCGACATTATTACTGTTGCCGGAAGACGCAGTGCTTTTATAATCCATGTTTAATTGGTTTTCCAGTGCACGAATGCGCTGGGAAAATTCACTGGATTCTTTATCGAGTGTCTCGCGGTCTTTTTTTAGTTGCTCCAGCTCTCTTACAATTTCCTCGTTGTCTTTACCGGTTGGTGTCTCATCGGCTATGGCTGCCAGCGAAACAAAAATCCACATCACTATAAAAAGAACAGCTTTTATTCGAGTCATATTATTGCTTCCTTACAAAACATTTGTCAGCTTCATGCCTGTCAAAGCATGTCGAATTCATAGTTGGCGATGATACGAAAATCCAGGAAATCATCTCCTCCCACGTCTTCATCCTGATCGATATATGCCGCCCGTACACGCAGCCAGAGTTTATTGGCCCAGCCTTCCTTAATCCGGTAGTCCACTGTTACATCGTATTCGGTTTCATCCGGACTGGCGTTAACGCCACTGTCCGGCGTATTACCGCTGACGACATTGGCAAACATGGACATATCACCGATGGCAACGCGCTTGAAGTCGTAAGACAGACCCACCAGCCAGGCGTCTTCGCCTGCGCGGTCAAAGTCATCGACAATAACGGAGAGATAGTTAGCCGGGTTACCATAGGGCTTCTGGATACCGGAATTTTCGTCAGTCGTACTGAGCGCCACGCGCCAGGTCGTATCGCCGTCTTTCAATTCCAGTTTTCCGGCAATCAGCGATGTATCAAATTCCCCGATACGTTCATCGCCAATACTGCGTTGAGATGTGTATTGCAGAAATCCCTTTATATTTGCTCCGGAACCAGTGGAAAAA
>JASFMT010000115.1:0-8955 GCA_050117455.1 Gammaproteobacteria bacterium
ATAATAATACGCTGCTACAAATTCATTGAGCATACGCTGCATGATAAAACGTAATATAACCGTTTTGCTTTTCGACAAGTCCTTGATACCTGCTTTCACCATGCGGCGGGAAAATGAAATATGCTGCGCTTCGTCAACCGTATGAAACGTTGCCACGTCAAAAATTGCCGGACATACCAGGTTATTATGTTGCCGGATCAACCGGTTCATACGATCCGGCAGCTCCTGACCCAGCAACGCCGTTAACCAGAAAGCGGCCGAATCCAGAGAGGTATTTCGGGCGAACCAGTTAAACCAGCGCAGCTCATGAAACCGGGTGGCGACCCGCGGCAAACCGCTGCGTTGAATAATCTCCGCGAACACCAGACTGTGACCGGCCTCTTCCCGCAGCTCGTTTAAATGATATTTCAGCAACGCAATATTACGGCGGCTGTAATTGGCGGAATTGGAAAGGCGTTCCATCAACAAGCCCTTCAACCAAATGTTGGCTTCCAGCAAATGGAGATACTCGAACTGAGAAAGCGCCTTGCGCTGCTCCTCCGGCAACACCATAAACTCCGACACGCCATAGAGCGACAGCGCCTCCTCCGGCAACCAGAAATCATCCAGATTCAGTCGCAACCAATTCACCCGTTTAACGGGATCCTGGTAGATGCGATGCTGGGTAAGCTGATCGAGTAATTCAGCGGATTCGGCGGATCGTAAACTCATAGACTACTCGCAATATAGTGCGCAACATATTGATATTAGTATATTTAATTTCGAAATACCGTTATTGACGTCAAGCCATTCATATTAGCAAACCCCGTTACCGATTGCACCTGCCGCCAAACTGGTTTAACCTTTCGCGTCTTTCGCCCCCCCGGCGACAATAACAGCGGTAATTGCATGTGGTAAAACGGATTTTGCCGGCGAAAGGCGAGAACAATTTAATCTGGTTAATCTGGAGAGGTGGTCGCTCTCGGCGTCCTGCCTCCCGCGACACTCGCACGTCCATGTGCGTCGTCCGAGTGGTTGAAGGAGCACGCCTGGACGATGTGCAGGATGCACAAGTGCCGCGAGAGGCAGGAAGCCGGTAGCGGCAAGTGTGTACACTTTTCAGGCCATAGACAAGCCTTGAGAAGTAAAACACTAGCAACAAACTGGAGAGGTGTCCGAGTGGTTGAAGGAGCACGCCTGGAAAGTGTGTATACGTTAATAGCGTATCGAGGGTTCGAATCCCTCCCTCTCCGCCAAATCTTTTAACCAAAGGTTCAATGGTGCCTCATATCGGTCCCCTCGCAACGAGAAACTGTGAACCCCGTCAGGCCCGGAAGGGAGCAGCGGCAGCAGTGGCTTCGGGTGCCGGGGTGTGGCTGGTATGAGTCACCACCACTTTCACCTTCCATCCCCAAACCCGTTCAACAGGCTTGCCTTGGTGATCCGGCGGGTGAGATCATAGCGCCTCACAATACGATAAACGCCGACACAACATATCGATTTCATGAGCTACCAGGTACTGGCAAGAAAATGGCGTCCCCGCACCTTCAGTGAACTGGCGGGCCAGGAGCATGTCCAGCGCGCCCTGATTAACGCGCTGGACAGCGAACGCCTGCACCACGCGTTTTTATTTACCGGTACCCGGGGTGTTGGCAAAACCACGATTGCCCGCATTCTCGCCAAGTCATTGAATTGCGAAAAAGGCGTCAGCGCCAATCCCTGCGGAGAATGCAACGCCTGCACCGAAATCAATGAAGGCCGCTTTGTGGATTTGATCGAAGTGGATGCCGCCTCCAAAACCAAGGTGGAAGACACCCGCGAGCTGCTGGAGAACGTGCAATACGCGCCGACCCGCGGCCGCTACAAGGTGTACCTCATTGACGAGGTGCACATGTTGTCCACCCACAGTTTCAATGCGTTATTGAAAACCCTCGAAGAGCCACCGCCACACGTCAAGTTCCTGCTGGCCACCACGGATCCGCAAAAGCTGCCGGTAACCATTTTATCCCGCTGCATTCAGTTTAATTTGAAGCGGCTGCCGGCGGAGCTGATACGGGAATATCTGGAAAAAATTCTTAAGGCAGAAAATATCGCCGCGGAAACCGCCGCCGTTGCCCTCATCGCCGATGCGGCGGACGGCAGTATGCGCGACGGCCTCAGCCTGCTGGACCAGGCCATCGCCTTTGGCGGCGGTGACCTTAAGGAAGACGATGTGCGCGCCATGCTGGGCTCGGTGGACAAAAAACACGTCTATGACCTGTTGCAGGCTGTCGCCGCGCGTGATTCCCAGGGTTTGCTATCGGTCATCGAGCAATTGGCCAGCCACACCGCCGACTTTACCAACGTGTTGAACGAACTGTTGAGCGTACTGCACCGGGTTGCGTTAGCCCAACTGGCGCCCGACGCCATCGACGATCAGGCGCCGGAAAAAGCCTTTATAACCCAACTGGCGCAGACCCTGTCGCCGGAAGACACGCAACTGTTTTATCAAATAGGACTCATTAGTAAACGGGACCTGTCTTTGGCGCCCAATCCCCGTTTAGGATTTGAAATGACCATGCTGCGCATGCTGACGTTTCATCCTGACAACGTCGAAGCGCCGCGACCGGTAACCTCCAGCGAATCCAGTAACCTTAAATCAACCCCGGTTAAGACAACCCCGACATCCGCCAGCACGACAACCCCATCGCCCGCGGCTGCAACATCAGCCCCGGCAACAACATCCAGCGTCGACACCAAAACCCATCACCTGGATGCTATCAGCAAAACCCTGGGCGCGGCGTCGACTAAAAAAAAACTGAACCGCGCGGATAAACCGGCTCAACCGGCACAAACAGCTCAACCGGCGACTGCTGAAACAAAAACGACGGCCACAACACCGTCCGTCACGGAACCTGCTACCCAACCTGCCAGTAACGGACCTTTACCACTGCCCACCGACAACAGTGATTGGGAATCACTGGTGGAACGGTTGCCTATCAATGGCGTCCCTTTGCAACTGGCCCGCAACTGCGCTTTCTCCCATTGTAAAAATAGCCAACTGGAATTAACGCTGTTTGAAGGCCACCAACAGTTTTTCAGCAAACAACGCCAGGAAATCCTGGAAAAGGCCATCGGTGAAGCCACCGGTGAAGATATTAAGTTGTCCATCACCATCTCCGCCAACGCGACAGAAACACCGGCCAGCCGGAAACAACAGCGCAACGCAGCACGGCAGCAGTCGGCTGAGCAATCGATTTATGATGACACAATTGTAAAATCCATTATCGAGACTTTTGAGGGTAAGATACCCCCTAAATCGATTCAACCAATCGATTAACGGGGGACGAACAATTCGCACGTGGGTTATAATACGCGGTCAAACAATTTACAAACTCAACGAGTGATGCACCGCATCGGTTAAACGCACAACTATTGAGGAAACCATTATGAAAGGCGGTATCGGAAAACTCATGAAACAGGCGCAGGAAATGCAGGCCAACATGCAGAAAGCGCAGGAAGAACTGGCCAACACGGAATTCAACGGTGAAGCCGGTGGCGGCATGGTGAAGGTAACCATGAACGGCAGACATGATGTTATCAAGGTGAACATTGATGACAGCATTATGGATGACAAGGAAATGCTGGAAGATCTCATCGCCGCTGCCGTCAATGACGCCGTGCGCCATATTGAGAAAAAATCCAAGGAAACCATGTCATCCATGACCGAGGGATTACCCATTCCCGGCGATTTCAAACTTCCTTTCTAACCAGGCAGCGGACGCAAAAGAGCAGTAACGTGCCCCTCAGCCCGTTAATTAATCGCCTTATCGAAGACTTGCGCTGCCTGCCGGGTATCGGGCCAAAGTCGGCGCAACGTATGGCATTTCATTTACTGGAGCATAACCGCGAAGCGGCCAGGCAACTGGCGCATACGCTGGTTGAAGCGGTGGACAATATCGGTCACTGCCAGTTGTGCCGGACGCTGACAGAAGCCACGGTTTGCGATATTTGCAACAATCCCAAGCGCAACCAGAACGTGTTATGCATCGTGGAAACTCCGGCCGATGTCAACGCCATCGAACAGGCAACGGACTATAGTGGTCTTTATTTTGTATTGATGGGTCATTTGTCACCGCTGGATGGTATCGGACCACAACAAATCGGGCTGGATATCCTGGAACAACGAGTCAAGAGCGGTGGTATTGATGAAGTCATACTGGCCACAAACCCTACCGCTGAAGGCGAAGCAACGGCGCACTACATTAGCGACCTGGTCCGGGACTATGGCGTTAAATCCACCCGGATAGCTCATGGTGTTCCCGTGGGTGGCGAACTGGAATATGTGGATGGCGGAACGCTATCACATGCTTTCAGCGGCAGACGGGAAATATAACTGTCGCTTATAATAAAATAGTAGCCACAGACATTACCCGTTGTTGCAGCTTCTACTTTGCGGCGCTCTCACCGACCATCATTTCGAATCACAATTACGAAAAACGTAACCATTAACGCATTCCGGAATAAACACCACAGACTAACACACCGATAACGCCGCCTGCTTTACCTCTTTACCATTTAAAACACACCGTATTGCGTTTTGTGACGCAGTTCACAATACCATCGTTATGTAGTTCCATCCCATCACCCATAATCAAAACTGGATCATCAAAACCGCGCTACTACACGGTGAGGATTTCACGACGAGCGTACTAAAGGTTTATACCACAGCGCCGAATAGCTTGGAGTTGTTTAGGTTTCGTTCATTAACAATGACTGTTGAATCCTCTTCCGGGAAGTAAGGAACTGAAATGTACGATAATTTACACGCACGCGCACACGATGAACTTGTCACCCGCTATGCGCCGCTGGTCAAACGCATCGCTTATCACTTAAAAGCGCGCCTGCCTTCCACGGTCATTGTTGATGATTTATTGCAGGCCGGCATGGTGGGATTGCTTGAAGCTTCCCGAAAATATGATTCCGACCAGGGCGCGAGCTTTGAAACCTACGCCGGCATCCGAATTCGCGGCGCCATGCTCGACGAACTACGGCGCAATGACTGGGCACCCAAGTCAGTGCACCGCAAAGTTCGCGATATCACCGAAGCCATCCGGGAAATTGAAAACCGGGAAGGCCGTGATGCCCGCGACGAAGAAGTGATAAAATCGCTCAATATCAGTAAAGACGAATATTACAAAACCCTGCAAAACATTTCTTCTCACCGCGTGATGAGCTGGGACGAACTGGGCATCGATGAAGATGCGATTCGCACCAATGTCGGCGATCAAAAGTTCGGATTACAGGAAGAACTTGAAAAACAAAATTTTAATGAAAAATTAACCGAGGCGATTGCTTCATTACCCGAACGGGAAAAAATGATTGTAGCCCTGTATTACGAATCTGAACTTAATTTGCGCGAAATCGGTTCAGTACTCAACGTCAGTGAATCACGCATAAGTCAGTTATTAAGTCAAGCGCATTTGCGTTTGCGGGCCCGCATGGAAGACTGGATTAAAGATGACGCCTAGCCCAAAAAAGTGGTAATTTATTCCCTATGAACAGGTTTAAACGTCATCCTAAAAATCTGACGCTGGTCCATGAGGCAAATTACACGAAAATCATGCGTGTGATTCCGTTTATCCGTTCCATGCATTGCGAGTCATTGATTTGGGCGCGCACACCGGCGCACCAGGTTGAAATTAAAATCCTGGAAGTCACCCCGTACACCACCATGTTTTCGTTCAATATAAGCTATATCGGCGAACAAAAATGGCTGCCGCAAGTCCATATCGCGGTGCGTTGCTATCACGACCTGCGGGTTGCGGAAGTGGCTAACTTCCAGCATCACAAACATTTTCATTCCCGCTATTCTTACCCCAATCCCAACATGTACCAAAGAAACGAAAAGCAGCAAATCAACCGTTTTCTCGGTGAATGGCTGGATTTTTGTTTAAAAACCCGTTGCCGTTTTGAATCCACCGAACTGTCCATTAACGCCTGAATCCAGACAACCGGTACTGGGGCTCTCCTTATTACTCCACAAGTTACTCCACAAGCTGTAGTGCCACAAAGCGCATTGCTGTTGCTTTTACGCTTGCCCATAAATTTCACTTATTGAGAAACTTTGAAAATAGCGTGTAAATACATGCAAGCCGATTAAGACCTTATTTTGATAAGGGTTTCATCGTACTGAATTCCTCAATTCGATCAGATAATTACCTTCTCGATTGCCAACTACCAAAATTCCAATTCCAAAACCGATAATTGGTTAAAGATATTCCAACTGTTTACCGATATTTTTAACAGCAGTACGGAATTGGTAACAAATTTACATTAAGGCGATTATGACGATGGTACGGAGTATTGTTTTATTTATCTGTGTGATGCTGCCCATAGCCTCATTTGCTTATAAGGACGATTACGTCTGGCAGGAAAAATTCAAGCAACAACTGCCTCTTGCGGAATCGGGCAATGCCGAAGCGCAATATGACCTCGGCACCATGTACGAACGGGGTAACGGTGTCGCCAAAGATATGCAAAAAGCATTTGACTGGTATTTGAAAGCGGCAAAACAAGGCAGTGACAAAGGCGCCTACAAGGTGGGCTTAAGTTACCTGCATGGTAAGGGTGTTAAAGAAGACCATAAAAAAGCGCTGAAATGGTTAAATGACGCAGCAGACAAAAATTACGTCCGCGCCTTTTACTTTATCGGCACCATGTACGAAAAAGGCGACGGCGTTTCCAAGGATCTGAACAAGGCGCTGCGCTGGTACACCCGGGCTTATAAAGGCGGTTATACCATCGCCAAGGAGCGCGCCAACGAAGTGCGTGAAACCGTCAAGGAAAGGGAAATACAGGCGGAATTGCAACGTCAGCGTCGGCTGGCTCGTCGCCGGGCGCAAATGGCAAAAAGTCCGCCAATCAAACCCGCAAAGACGAACGTTAAAAAATTATTGTTGTCCGGTGGCTGGTCCAAAAGCGACAAACCGGCCGAGTATCTACCATCAAAGCTCACCGACTGTAAAGACAAAGGTAAAACCATCGAATGCGTGTCCAATGAAGTTACCCGCAATATTGGCATGGCCGACATTCGCTACCGAACCAAAGCCATCCTTTACAGTTTGGATGACAAAGGCGAGTTCAAAGTATCTTATCGCAACAATGTGGTGGATATAAAAGTCACCGATCCTGACTTTACCGCCAATGGCGGAAAGGTGCCGGTAAAAATGGGCTGGCAGGACGCGGAGCATAAACTGGTATGTGCCGTTGAAAACAACAAAGAACTAAAGTGCACCAAAAATAAATTGCGCGACCTGACATTCAATCGCAACTAACAATATCGTGGCGCTCCTGGGCGCCACTTGTCTATTTTAAAACAAACCCTTTCCCTCCAATGGGGAAAGGGTTTTTTTTACCTTATTTCAATAAGCATGCACTACCAGCACATGGGCCAGGGTACACAATACCAATAGATACATGACCGGCACATGGAACCACCGCCATTTACTCAGCAGCTGTTCGCAGGAGCGTACCAGTGAGACGTCCATAAGGGTATTGATATACTGCTTGAGATAGTGCTTTTCCTGCCACACCGTGGCTTCCAGCGTCTGCTGGTCCCAGTTAGCGTGCCTGGCCACTTCCAGAAGGACCCTGGTAATCTGACCGCCCGCCACGACGTAGCAATTAGCGGCCTGGGCACGAACCAGTAAATAAGCATAGGGTATGTGAAACACCGTTTTAGGCTGGACCAGACAGGTATTGGTCAATCGCGACAGCTGTTTGCGTATTATATCGCTGTCATACTTGACCAACGCATCAAACAATTGTTGCTCCTCCCGGTCTATACGCGCTAACTTGCTATGCATAATAAACGACAGCCGAGTGAACAGAAACCGGCCCAATGCCCCACTTCCCACGATCAATACCATGGCCAAAATTGCAATCAAACTGTTAATCGACTTGATGGCGAAGGTGGAGTGAAAAACGATAAGCAGTGGCCCGCTGATACCGGCTGTCAAGTGCAGCACGTACCACGTTTCCAGCTTGCCGGCATTTTTCAACAGGCGCATGCGTTTACGCAGTGAATAGGTCAACGCCAACAGCATTAAGACGCCACCGACCAGGCCGGTATCGTAAATCACATCATAATCAACGATAAAGTCTAATTGCTGCCAACGCAGCCATACCAGTAAGACAATAGCCGCAATAGCGGATGTGACAACAAAAAATTTTCGTGATGATGCCCGCGACGCCGCATCTTTTGATGCGTCAAACTGGCCAGGATATTTTTCTCTTAAGATGGCAACCGCACTGGTGATACCGCTAGTTGCTTTTGTTTGATAGGCAGCTGAGTCCGAGCCCGCCCTTGATGAGTCATAATTCATGGACAACCCCCGACGCTTGTAGTTATGTTATTAACGTAACATTACGGCAAGTGCATCCGTGCGCTACTGCGTTTCCGTTCGTTAACTCCAACAAATCCTCTGTCAGATAGCATCGAGAAGTGAAACCGGAGAAGACCGTGCCTGATGAGGTCTAAAACAGCGCGGCGAACCGCCCTGTTTCATCGCTAACCCCCGCATGTAAAGACCGCCCCTGTGCCGCGCCGATATATCCCCGACTTCACGCTCGATGCCGGATATTTCCGAACCTGTCTATACACGCCCCCTGCTTGCATATTAAAATTCGGAAACATATAAGCATTTACTTATTAAATACATAAGGCATGCTTATTAATAATGAGTATATTTGCTCATAACCCAAAGTCAACGTACAGCCGAAACTCTCATCTTTCACCGACAGGATGATCGGAATCGTCTTACACTCGGGTTATTTTTGTATTGAAACCATTGAATTTTCAGCGCGATAACAAACGGCGCATTGATAACCTGTTAACCCCCGCCAATCCGTTGCAGATCGAGGTGATGCGCTGTCGCCACAAGGCACCTTGGTCAACAGTATGCCTGCAGGCCCGTTAGTTTAGAGAGACAACGC
>JASFMT010000116.1:0-8886 GCA_050117455.1 Gammaproteobacteria bacterium
CCAGCGTCATCACATTCAGCGTTAACCCGCCCAGGCCCATCAATACAAAGGTCACCATGACCGCGATGGGAATGGCGCTGCCAATAATTAACGTGCGGCGTAAGTTACCCAGAAAAATATAAACCACCGCCATCGCCAGTAATGCGCCGCTTAACGCCGCCAGGGTCGAGTTCTTTAGTGACTGGCGAATATAAACCGACTGGTCCGACACTGGCACCAGCTCGATGTCAGCGGGTAATAACTTTTGTTGCCTCAGGAAAGCAAGACGATCGTTAACCACATCTACCACTGCCACGGTATTGGCGGACGGCTGTTTCTGGATGGACATTTTCACACCCGCGATACCATTGGCTCGCACCCGGATGCGTTCGTCCTCGTGAGTGTCAATGACATCTGCAACTTCGTTCAGGTAAATGGTATTACCATTGGACAACCGAAGCGGCAGATGTTTGATCTGTTCCACATCGGTAAAACGGCCGCTGATCCGGCCCGATAGTTGTTGCTGTGACATTTGCAGGCGGCCGGCGGGATCTTCCCGGTTACCCCGTTGCAGGGCGCCGATGACATCTTCCATTTTCAGCCCCACACCGGCCAGGCGATGTTGGTCCGCCAGCACATGAATTTCCCGCACCATCCCGCCACCCACTTCCGCGGCGGCCACACCCGGCAAATTAAGAAACCATTTACGTAATACATCATCGGTCCAGCTGCGCAACTCCACCGCATCACGCAACGGCGATGTCACCACAAACTCCAGCACCGGAATCTGCGAAGGATCACGTTTGTAAATCACCGGCGGCTCGATGGTATCGGGCAGGAAACGTTTGGCCCGGTCCAGGCGGGTACTGGCATCGCGCAATGCAATGTCGATATCCTTGCCGTACTCAAAAGCAAGATCAACCGTGGACAGTCCCTGCGAGGTTTGCGATTGAACGTTGATGGCATCTTCGGTAATGGCAAGCTGTTCTTCCAGCTGCCGGGTTATCCGGTCTTCCATGACCGTGGCGGGAACCCCGGGGTCTATGATGCGCACCCGCACATCGGGATAAATAATATGGGGCAGCAGATCAATGGCCAGACGGCCCAGGGCAAACATGCCGAGCACGATGACCGCCGCGGCAATCATGGTTACCCCGACCGGATGACGAATAGACCAGGATGCCAACCCCCCGGTGCGCGCCGTCAGTTGTTTTAGCCCCAGGTTGATTTTTGGTTGAGCCATGAGGGAACCACTACGAAGGATTCGGCGGGACAATCGTCACGCTCGTCGCGCCATCATCCGGCGCCATGACATCGGCATGATTATCCGTGGATGTTTCATCGCCATTGCCATTGGACGCCACCATTTTGACCTTCTTGCCAACGGCTAAATCCAGAAACCCCTTGGTGACCACGTATTGGCCCGCTTCAAGACCTTTGAGGATTTCCACTTGTTCATTAATGCGCAAGCCGCTCACCACGGGAGAACGATGTACGATATTGGAGGCATCAACGCGATACACATAAGCGCCGGATTGATCCCGGCGCAGCGCACTAAACGGCACCACCAGCCGCTGCGCCGCATCGGTGGTTAATGTTACCCGGCATAACTGACCGGGGCGCGCACCCGCGGGAACAGGATTTAATTCCACTTCCACCGTACCACGCCGGGTTACCGGGTCAAGGTTGGGAAAGATACGGCTGATCTTGCCGGAATAAACCGCATCACCCAGGGCATCGATGGTTACCTGTGTTGGATGACCCACGCTGAGCTTGGAAACCAGCAACTCAGACAACGTAACTTCGGTCACCAACGACGTCGGGTCGGATACCGTCAGCAGGTGGGTATAGCGTTCCGCGATATTGCCCGGCTCACTTAACCGCTCGGTAACAATACCATTGATGGGCGACTTGATGGTCGCATAGGACAAGCGCGTGGCCAGCACTTCTTCGTCGGCCCTGGCAACCTGCAACGCCGTTTCCGCCCGGCTGAGTTCTTCATCGGAAACCAGTTTCTTTTTAAACAGGTTACGGATACGATCCAGGTCCTGCTGAGCCTGGCGGCGCGTGGCCTGTGCCCGGTGCAGTTGCGCGCGCAGCAGTTTATCATCGAGGCGCACGAGTACATCGCCTTTTTTGACCGCATCGCCCTCAAAATAAGGAAGGTTGATGACCTGACCGTCTTCCTGGTTATGAATTTTAACTTCACGCAAGGCACGCAAGGTACCGGTACGCACCCGCTCCACGGCGACCGGAGACAAACTCACTTCAACCACTTCAACCAGGTGCGCTTTGGGTTTTTTCTGGGAACCGGGTTTGCCCACCGAGTCCTGGGAACAGGCGGCCACAATAAACAGTGACGCAGCCACCACCAGGGCAGCCGGCCACCCGTATCGTAACTTCGATGTTTTCATAGATGTAATTAAACTGTAATGCCCGTTGTTGCGTTATGTTATCAAGGTGGGGCTGTCGTCCTTTTATCGGCGGGAACCGAGGACTGGCTCCGTTCGTTTATACGCTATTGCGCCACAACAAAGCAACGATTTTGTTACGCAACATACCGAACAATAAAGCGCTGGTTTATGGTTCGGCTAAACCAATAATCACGTGCCACTATGCCACCGCCACTGCCGTTTATCAGGAAGTTTCCATTTCCACCAATGACATAAACGTCATTGGCTCTTCTTCGTCATCCAGCGGATCGCCGGTCACCTGTTCCCACATCCATTCATCCATCTCGGCGGTCACCGGTGCGGGTTGCTGTGAAACCGACGTGCTTTCCAGGTCCATAATGGCCACCGAAATCACAAACACCGTTGCTGCGGCCGCGGCCAGGCTCAACCAGTTACGCGGATGGTTCAATGCACTGGTTCGGTAACGGCTTGCATGGGGCCGGGCACCTTTTGCCGATGGTTTTTGTTCCGGCAAATTATCAACGATACGCGCTACCAGGGCGGAATCGGCAGGCGCCTGGCCAGCAGACGCATCATTTCCGGACAATAGCAGTTCATCCAGTTCACGCTCCTGCTTTCGCAACGCCTGTAATTCATCAGAGTGTTGAATCAGCGCCTGCGCGGACGCCCGTTCATCGTCCGGCCACGCGTTTGCATCAGCGCCATAACACTCCAGTAACGCCTTAACGCGCTCCGGACTGATCAATTTAGTGGTGTTACTGTTCACGGTTGGTTTCCTTCCTGTTCTAGCACAATCTTTTTCAAAGTTCGCCTGCCCCGGGCCAGCAGAGACTCCAACGCTTCGACGCTGATATCCATCACCGTTGCGGCGTCCCGGTTTGACAGGCTATGGTAAACAACTAACGAAATCGCGGTACGCTGGCGTTCCGGTAACTGGTTCATGGCCGCTGCCACCGCTTTTTGCCGTTGGTCACGGCTTAACTCGTTATCCGGTTCGCTGTGCTCGTCCCCGGATGGCAGCGTCTGTTCGTCGTCAATGGCGGTGGTAAACTTGCGTTTACGCAACTGATCAATACACAGGTTATAGGTTATGCGGTACATCCAGCTGCGCACACTGTATCCCTGCGGTTGCCAGCTTGCCGCGTTGTTCCACATCCTGATAAACGCCTCTTGCGCGGCATCTTCGGCATCCACGCGCCGGCCCACGTAACGCATGGCGAACTGGATGATCGCGTTGAGATGCCGGGTTACAAATTCGGTAAACGCGTTCTTGTCACCATGGGCAACCGCTGCCATAAGTTGCGCGTCATCCAGTTCGGCAAAAGCCGCCGCCGACGGCGAAGTAGTGGTTACATTCATCGATACAGACATCACCTCAGGTCATCCCTTGGTCAGTATACTATTTTTTCCAGGAGCGTATTTTTTGTTTGCGGTACTCGATGACTTCATCACCGCTGACGACCTGGTCATTGTTGGCATCAATGCGCTTGAACCAGCCGCGCCACGCCGCCAGACTTTCTTCCCGGGTAATTTGTCCATCACCATTGCCATCCAGCTTGTCAAAAATGCGGCTTTTGCCATGGCGGCCTTTTTTCCATTTGCCGCGGCGTTGTTTATGCGCCTCGTATTCGTCCTGGGAAAGGTTGCCATTCTTATCGGCGTCTATATACAGGAAGCGGCGTTCGGCCCGTTTTTGCTGGTAGGCCACGTATTCATCCTGGGAGACCTGGCCATCCTTGTCGGTATCCATTAAGGCAAATTTGCGTTCCCGCCACTGTGCCCGGCGCTCACCGATATAGTCACGGAACTCATCCCTGGTCACCACGCCGTTGCCGTCGTCGTCCATACGGTCAAAGCGCCCTGCCGCCGATTCGTTCAATTCGTCCATGGTCACCAGGTTGTCACCGTTACTGTCGAAAAATTCCATGAATCGGCTTTTGCCGCGGTCTCCCGAGTCTGCCATAAGCGGCATGGCTGTCGCCAGGGCCGCGGCCGTTAGCAAACCTGCAAGTATCTGTTTTTTCATCCGAAAATTCCTTGTCGTCACAATCACCTGAAAATAAGGGCCGCATTTGGGCAATTTTGCCGGAAGCCCTCTGCTGTCGTTATTGTCTAAACGTCGCGGCATAAAAAACCCGTCGTTCGGCACAGCTAAATCTGAGGGAATATTCCGCGCTCAAACCGGACCGGCGCGCCACAGGAGGACAATCATTAGATGGGTATTAAAGGTGGTAGTTGCAACAGGCACTGCGCTGCAGGGGAAAAGCCGGCCGGTTCATTTATTGACCGGCCCGCAATAGCATATTGCTACGCTTTTGTGGTCCGCTGTTACCTCGCGGGAAGCAGTTGGTGTGGATCTGGTACGGCCGTTGACCGAACCTTATTCTTTTGCGCCGTTGGTCAGCAACAATTCCACCACCTGTTTAGAGGAAATGGTCCGGGCAAACCGCAACATCGATACCCCGTTAGGTAACTCGTGATTAACATCGGCACCGGCCTTGATCAACGTCCGGCACAAATCCATGTCCTGGGAAAAGATTGCCAGAAACAGCGGCGTAGCGCCACGTTTGTCGGCGGCATTCACATCGGCACCACGTTCCAGCAACAACTGGGTCACTTGACCCCAGCGGTTGTGCCACGGATTCTCCCCGGCCGCATCAAGATCAACATAGTTGGCCGTCGTCCCCAGCACCGACACCAAAAGCGCCGTTTGCCCATCATTATTCCGGGCTTCGAGATCGGCACCGCGATCGATGAGTGTTTTCGCCGCTTGCGGATATCCCAATAGCGAAGCGGCCATCAACGGGGTATAACCCAACCGGTCCTGCTGCTCCAGGGGCGCTCCCATTTGCAGTACGGCCCGGGTCAGTTTTGGTTCTCCAAACATGGCGGCGTACAGGGGGGTATGGCCGTCTCGATCAACTCTCCCCAACAGCTTTTCACGCTGCAAGTAGTCCAGAAACCTGTTGCTCTCGCCGCCTTTCGCCAGCACGACCAACTCGTTAATGTGACGATCCGCCAGTAAATCCGCTGATGCGTAGGAAGGTAAAAACAGGCACAACGGGAAAAGCAAACATAGACTACGAATGATCTGCGTCATAAAAAGCGCTACCACAAACACCTCGACCACCAAACTCAATATGCCCTGTATCGGACACAGGCGGCCTTATTAAATGGACAAGCGGTGCACTTTCTTCAAGTAAAAACCCGTTTTGTGGTATCAATCACACAACACGCAACGAGTATTCAGCAACAAACAACGGATAACACCAATACCACAAACGATGCCCGTGATGGTTTGCTGATTGAATACAACAAAAACGGTTGTGCTTTTATGGTTACTATCGATGAGTGGTTTTTAGCGCTGCGGCAACCCGCTGTTATCCAGCCAGTCGCACGCCTTTTTATAGCCGTATTGACAGGATTTTTGCAGGTACCGCAAACCGCGAGGCATGTCTGTTGGCACCATCCCGCCTTCAAAAAACATATGACCGATATAGTAACAGTCCTTGGCAGAGGCGCTGGCGCAGTTGTCTTCCGCCATTTGAACACCCCGGTCAATAAACTTTTTTGCCAGTGCTTTGTCTTTTTTGGCTGTAACGCCCTTGAACTGGCCTTTTTGATAAACCATACCGAGGGTCAGGCACGCCTCAAAATAACCACTATTACAACTGGCTTCCAGGTCCTGCGCCGACTTCGCCCATACCTGTGACGACATCGTCCACAGTACCAATACTAATCCTATGGTAACCGTTCGAATTCCGTTGCTCATAACTAACCTCTTTTGCTTTACCTGGATTACGCGAAATACTTTACCAGAGTGTTGTTATCATTCGATAAATCGATTACGAATCCAAAACCTGTTCGCCGAGTCTCTCATCGCATATAGCCGGTATTCACCCGGAGCATAACCACATTATAACGACCCAAACCAGGCGAACAATATACCACTTCAACGATGTCAAAAGTCGCAACTATTATATAGCTGGTCAGCGATTTAGCTTACAAGATGGTTAATCGAGGCGTCCCACGACACCCGCTGTTTCTTCAACTTGTTGATTACAAATAATATTTAACCGGTATGGTATCCATCAAGCCACTTTAGCTGGCGGCCTGCCAATATCGGCACTGGCTGAATTTCCGGCCAGCCATAAAAAACCACAAACCGGTGTATCGGACCGGTTTGTGGTCGTAGTGATATCAAAGCGGATCAGTGCAAGTCCCGGCTCAATGAATCTCTGACACTATCATCGAGCGCCTCAACCGTATGGCTGTAACTATCGTGATCAATACCCATGGACAGGCGGGCTCCTTCGCGCGCCGCAGCCACCATGGCATCGGACAATTCAAAGCGCAGAAAATGTACCGATGAGGTTTTTTCCTCGGTTTCACGTTCCAGGTCTTCGTCGGCAATGGCATAGACCTTGTCGTATCCTTCAACCTGAACCCAGACCCGGTCTTCGATACCGACCATTTTGGCCAACGCGGCCTTGCGCTCTTCGGGATCATCATATTCGATCATGAAGGTGGCTTTCCAGTTACTGCCATCGGGTATCAATGGGTTGTAGGCTGCCAGCTCCTCTTCAATACCTTCGGCTTCGAAGATTTTTTCCGCACGGAGCATTTCCTGCACCTGGTACTGCATGGTCAGTTTGTCTTCGAAATATAACGTGGCATGGGGACCAATGCTTACCTGCCGGTGCTTCTTATGCTCCATGACTTTTTTGCGAAAATCTTCGCGAATGTTGCTGTATTCTTCCAGACCGTAAAGCTTGTCGCGTGCTAATTTTTCCATAGCGTACCTCCTGGGAACGTCAATTCTGTGCAGAATGCTTAAATACCGTAGGCCGTGCGTAGCATGGTTAATGGATGCGTCGTCGCTTTGTTTGGCGCATCCGATTGCTCCAGACCATTTTCGATTTGATGACCTGCCATGGGACAATCGCTGCCGTAGTAATCCGCGTCGGCCTGTTTCACCTTGTTAGTCACCGGGCGGCAGATCTTCATGGATGTTTTGTGATACTCGCTTTTCACGGCATAAGTGCCATCATGTCCTGAGCAACGTTCAATGATTTCCACCTGGGTATCCGGCACCAGCTTTAGCAACTGGCTGGTTTTACTGCCGATGTTCTGCACCCGCTGATGACAGGCGGCATGATAAACTACCTTACCTAATGGCTTTTTGAAATCTTTGTTGAGTTTGCCGTGGGCGTCACGAATCATCAGATACTCAAACGGGTCATAGATAGCGTTTTTCACTTTCTGCACCTGTTCGTCGTCGGGAAACATCAGGGGGATTTCCTGTTTGAACATTAAAACGCAGGACGGCACCGGCGCCATGATATCCCAGCCTTCATCCACCAGTTTGGCGAGCACGGGGATGTTAGCTTCTTTGGCCTGCTTCACTGCTTCGAGATCACCCAGTTCCAGCTTGGGCATGCCGCAGCACTGTTCCTTTTCGGCCAGTGTTACCTGAACACCGTTGTGCTGTAACACGGCGATCAGGTCTTCGCCGACATGGGGTTCATTGCGATTACCGTAGCAGGTGGCAAACAACGCTACTTTACCGGTGGTAGAACCGGCCGCTTCCGGCTTAATGTTGCTGTTATCAAGATTCGCCGCACGCTTGCGCAGGGTTTTACTGTGATACTCCGGCAGCTTGGCGTCCGGATGCACACCTAAGGTTTTATCCAGTAATTTACGCGCCGCCTTGTTACGATTGGCGGCGTTCACAACATTGACCACGATGGGGATGCCGGCCAGCGATCCCACCCTGTCAGTGCTGGTAAGAATTTTGTCACGGGTTTTTATTTGTCCTTTTTTGAACTTCACCGCCTTGGCCTGCAGCATCAAATGGGGGAAATCCAGGTTCCATTCGTGGGGTGGCACATAAGGACACTTGGTCATAAAACACAGATCACAGAGATAACATTCGTCGACAACTTTCCAGTAGTCTTCCCTGGCAACACCGTCCACTTCCAGCGTATCCGACTCGTCCACCAGATCGAACAACGTGGGAAACGAGTTACACAAACTCACACACCGGCGGCAACCATGGCAGATATCAAACACCCGTTCCATTTCCTTGAATAAGGCGTCTTCATCGTAATACGACTCACTTTGCCAGTCGATGGGATGACGGGTGGGTGCTTCCAGACTGCCTTCACGGGGAGTGGTGGTTGCTGTCGACATAATTATTATCCTTTTATGGTTTCACTGCCGGGAACCATAACATATGGTTCCCGCAGTGCATTGACATTGATTAAGCGATTTCGTCCAGCGCTTTCTGGAAACGGTTAGCGTGAGAGCGTTCCGCTTTCGCCAGTGTCTCAAACCAGTCAGCAATTTCCTCAAAACCTTCTTCGCGGGCAGCCTTGGCCATGCCCGGATACATATCCGTGTACTCGTGGGTTTCACCGGCAACGGCCGCTTTCAGGTTGTTGGTGGTTTCACCAATGGGCAGGCCAGTGGCCGGGTCGCCGGACTGTTCGAG